>SXHE01000683.1 GCA_005773755.1 Planctomycetia bacterium | reverse complement strand
CTCGCAGGTAGCTGCTCGGCTCGGGAAAGATCACTGGGCCCTGTTCATCGAACTGGACAGTCTGTTCGAGGACATCGCGTCCCAAGGCCCCAATCGGCTCGCGCGCAGCCACGCCCCCGAAGGGGACGACGTACATCTCCGTCACGAATCAGGTACTGCTCGCGAAGGACGTGAGCGGGTTCGTCTTCGTCGAAGAGGTTACGCAGTTCCTCCCCGGCCGCCAGGCCCCCACCTACAAGAAGCTCGACCTGAACGCCGACAAGCCGGTTACCCCGACCGCGTCCGCCCGGCGCACATCGGTCGAACTGGTCGCCATCGCGAAGGACGCGGCCGGCGAGTTCAAGACCGACGCGGACCTGTTCGACGCGATCAAGGCGAAGAAGGTCAAAGTGGCCGGGCGCACCTACTTCACCGGCACAGCGACCGTGTCCGACACGATCAAGGGCGATACGGTCAAGTGGACCGTCACCGTGACCGGCGTGGACGCGAAGGGCATCCAGACGAAGATCAGCGGCGAGGGCTATGAGGAGAAGAAGCCCAAGTCCGGCACGAAGGACGGCGACGAGGACGAAGACGCGAACGAGCCGGCGGTCGCGGGGCGCAGCTACTGGGTCGCGGGTCTGGCCGCGACGCTGGCGCTGATGTTCGGCGGCATGTGGCTCGTCGGTCGCTCGCGCCGCGCGTGACAAAGATTCCCGCAAACACTTTCGCCTCGGCTCCGTCTGGTAAGTGAACGCATCACACTCCACTTCCAGACGGGGCGAGCGATGAACCGACTCCTGGCACTTCTCACGGTTGGGCTGATCGCGAGTACCGCGAGCGCGGACCTCGGACCGCCGCAGGGCTACAAACGCGTGGACGGCGTCCACACGATCACGACCGACAAAGACCTTCCCGGCTACGCGTTCTATACGGTCGAAGTGCCGCGGAAACTCGTCGCCGCAGTCAAGTTCGACGCCAAAACGCCCGTAGTCATCAAAGACCCCGGCACGCGGGACTGCTACGAACTGGTCGCGGTTCCCAACGACACCGTGAAGAAGTACACGAACCCAAAGGACCTGCACAAGGCGCTGATCGAAGACGCCGTGCCCGGCGCGCTCCGGGCGAACCAGTACTTCCACTGTCGCGTGACCGTGAAGAACGCCCACAAGGGCAAGTCCGCCGCGACGGACTACAAGGTCGAGAAACTCGACGCCAAGACCTTCACTCTGAAAGTGGTGAAGACCGACACCGTGGACGAAAGCAAACTGGGGCCGGAGGAAACGGCCGACGACATGGAAGGCGGCCCCATCGACTTCGCGCGGGAACAGTCCACACCCGATGCACCAGCGCGCCGCGCGCCGGAACCGCGCGAGTCGGTCGCGCCCGCCCCGCGTGGCTACTGGGTCGCGGGTCTGGCCGCGTTCGGGGCGATCGTGCTCGGCGGGTTCTGGCTCACCGGCCGCGCCCGCCGCAAGGCGTGAGCCGGAGAGTTACGACAGCATCATCACGAGCGCGGCGAGTAGCGCCAGCACCATCAGAACGATCCACACGCCGGACTTCCGTTCGCCCGGCGTGTCCTCTTTGGTGACAAACATACCGCACTTCGGGCACTGTTCGGCTTCCTCGTCGATCTCGGCGCGGCAGTGCGGGCACGGCACCACGGTGCGGTCGTCGCCGTCGACGTACAACCCGGCCGGATACGTCTCCGGGTCGTCCGGGTCGTAGTCCGTCTCGGCGTCGTACTCGTCGCCGTCGTCCTCGTCGTCGGGTTCGTCGTGTCGTGTGCGAGCCACGTCAGTCCTTCTTGAGCGCGTTGAACACCAGCCCGGTGAGCAGCTTCGGGTAGAAGTACGTGGACTTCGGCGGCATCTTCTCGCCGTGGCCGGCGATCCGCTCGACGTGGCCCATCGTCGCCGGCGGCACCAGGCACGCGAGCTGGCACTCCTTCTTCGCGGTCGCGTCGGTCGCCTCGCTCAACAGGTGAACGTACTTGCATACGGGCGTGCCGCCGATCTTGTCGCGCAGCAGGCGATCCAGCACCAGTTTGTGCAGCACGCTGACGCCCAGCCCGCGCCAGTCGTCGCTGCGGTCGGGGGCGAGTTCGGCCATCACGTCGGGGTCGCGCAGCCGCGCGACCAGCCACTGCCCGTCGGCGGTGGTGCCGAACGCGAACGCGGTCTGCGAGCCGTCCATCTGGACGTGCTCCCACGCCGCCCGCGCGTCGGTGCCGGTACGCTCCACCACATCGAAGTAACCGGCGAGCGCGGCTTCCAGTTGTGGGGCGGTCACGTCGGTCGCCAGCCCGCTGACGAGCCGGTGCGTCGGCAGGATCAGCAGGCCGGGGTCGTTCATCCCGACGAGCATCATCAGGCAGAAGTTCGGGGCGGCCTCGTCGTCCGGCACCTCGCCCAGCGCGCGGCGCTCTTCGAGGTATTTGAGGCCGGTTTCGTAGCGGTGGTGGCCGTCGGCGATGTACACCGGCTTCGGCCCCATCGCGCCGATCACCTTGCTGATCGCGGCGGAATCGGTGATCGTCCAGAGCCGGTTAATCACCCCCAGGTGGTCTTTGGCGACCAGCGGGGGCGCGCTCCGTACCAGCGTTTCCAGGTGCCCGAACACCTCGCCCTCCGCGTCCGGGTACAGGCCGAACACGGGCGACAGGTTGAACCCGGACGCGCGGTAGAGCTTCAGCCGGTCCTCCTTCGGCCCGGACATGGTCTGCTCGTGCGGATAAATCTTCCCTTCGCCGAACGGCTCCAGCCGGACGCGGGCAAAGAACCCGCGCCGCGAGAACGTCTGCCCCTCGACGGTGTACTCCTGCTCGTACACGTACAGCCCGCGGCCCGTGTCCTGGCGCACGACGTTCGCGCCGAGCCACTCGCGGAGCGTGTTGCCGGCCCGGTTGTACTTGTTGTTCAGCTCGTCGTCGCCCGGCTCGTCGCGCGTCAGTTCGAGCCGGATCGCGTTGTACGGGCTGGCGTCGTACAGCTTCTGCTGGAGCGCGGGGTCGATCACGTCGTAAGGGGGCGCGACCACATCGGACAGCGTGCCCACGCGCCCGAGGTCGTAGCGAAACCCGCGAAACGCCCGAATGTCAGCCATCACATGCTCCGAAATACAGAAGAGAGCCGCACGATAACACGCAGAAGAAGACACGATACGGGCGGAAGACCGAGTCCAATTCAATCTATCTGCTTTTCCGATCGTGTGTTCCTCTGCGTCGATCGTGCGGCTTTTGCCTTTAGCCCGTGGCGGGCTTGTGACCGTCGCGGGGCGGCTTGAGCGCCGGGTGGACGCCGGACTTGTTCGCCAGTGCGCGGCGGCG
>SXHE01000682.1 GCA_005773755.1 Planctomycetia bacterium | reverse complement strand
GTTCGGCGAGCTGGTCGGCGGTGTGGTGCGCTTCGACGTGCATGGCGGTCTCCTACCGGGATACCGCCAGCTTATGACCACCACCGTACTACAGGTCGTTAATTCCTGGGAACCGTATCACTCGCGTGCCCGCGACCGGCTCAACGAGGTGCAATCGCGCACGGGAGCGGACGGACAAGTGATGGTCGCGAAGGAGCAGCGGTTGCACCTGCACCGCCGCACGAGCCGCCCACCGGAGGGAGACCGCATCGGGCTGTGGCGAACCGAACTGACCGCGGACGAGGTGGCCCGCTTCGAGGCGCTGGCCGGCGACTTACTGACCGATCTGGGATACGAACGCGCGCGCCCCAGGTGATTCTCCGGTCACTCTCAACTCACAGCCAGCGCAGGATCCGACAAAGCACCAGCACCAAAAAACTCATGTTGGTGAGGAGAGAGGCCCACGGGAGTACCGCAGACCTGTCGTACCGAATTGCGCGGAGAGCGAAGCCGATACCGATTGCGGCGAGCAGACCGAATGCGACCGACCCGTACAACTCTTCGATCCGCGCCTCATACGTGACTCGCGGAAGAGGCTGCCCGGCGACGAGCCAAGCTACCGCGCCGAGTGCCAGCGAGAACCAGCCGCGCTCGTTCGCACGCTTCGTGCGTTCCTGCTCTGCTCGCCACGGGTCGATTGGCTCGCTCGACAAGGAATCACCCCTGGCGACCCGGCAGCTTTTGGGCGCTGTTGGCGGTGGCGTCGTACTTGTCTTTCGCCTCTTCGGGCGGCACCACTTCGAGGTAGGCGTCGGTCGCGGGGATGTCGTACCACGCGCCGTCGGCGAAGTCGACGATGGCCCGGCCGCTGTAGTTCACCGTGACGACGCGGCCCACCTTCGTCGCGAACCGCTCGTACTCCGCGTACCCCGGCTTCACGCGCACGAAGGTGTCCGTCCAGGTGTGCTTCAGGGTTTCGGCTTCGGTGTAGGTGGGGAATCGCATCGCAGTTCCTTGTCAGCGGGCGCTGTTCTTTCTGTAGCCGGCCTCAGTGAGGCCGGAGCTGACCCTATCGTTCAGCACCGGGGTCAATGACCCCGGTTACAGAGGAGCGGGCGGCCCTAGCGTCCCCACTCACTCGAACAGGTCCAACACCGGGTTGCCGGTGCTCAGTGGCTTGCTCAGCCCTTCCTTCGTGACCTTCGATTCCCACTCCACGCCGAGCGAGTGGAAGATGGTCGCGCTCAGGTCTTGCGGGCGCACCGGGTTGTCCTTCACAGTCGCGCCGATCTTGTCCGTCGCGCCGTACAGCGCGCCGCCCTTGATGCCGCCGCCGGCGAGGATCGCGGAGTACGCCGCCGGCCAGTGCTGACGGCCGGGGGTCGCGCCGGTCAGTTGATTGATGCGCGGCGTGCGGCCGAACTCGCCCATCACCACCACGAGCGTGCTGTTCAACAGCCCTCGGTCTTCGAGGTCGGCCAGCAGTGCCGACACGCCGGTGTCGAGCACCGGTTGACACCAGCCCATGCCGTAAGAGCCGGTGCCGAAGGCGTTGCCCATGCCCATCTCGCCGCCGTGCATGTCCCAGCTCGAACTGGGCGGGCCGTTATTCTGGGTCTGGCTCGGCGCGGGACCGGTCCAGCCGTTCACGGTCACGAACCCGACCCCGGACTCGACCAGCCGCCGCGCGAGCAGCAGGTTCTGGCCCAGCGGGTTGCGGCCGTAGCGGTCGCGGAGCTTCACGTTCTCGCGGTCCAGGTTGAACGCCTCGCGCGGGCCGGACGAGGTGGCGATCTCGAACCCGCGGCGCTGCACGTCGCGCCAGCTCTGCTGCGCCTGCTCCACGTCGGTAGTGCGGCCCCGGCCGAGCGTGCCCAGTAGCTCGCTACGGCCGTTCAACCGCTCCACGGTATCGACCGGTAGCAGCGCGTCCGGCGGCTTGAAATTGGGCTTCGACGGGTTGTTGGTCGCGTCGCCCACAAACAGCGGGGCGTGAAAACTGCCGAGGTTCCCGCCGGTGCCGATGTTCGGCGCGCAGAACACGGGGTCGCCGACGCACTTGATGAGCCACATGTACGACGCGAGGCTCTTCTGGCTGGGCCGCACCTTCGACAAGATCGAGCCGAGGTACGGCGAGTCCTGCGGCGCGTTGTGTTGCCCGGACAGCAGGTTGTGCATCGCATCGAAGTGGTTGCTGATGTTGCCGGGGTGCGTCATCGAGCGGATGAGCGCGAACTTGTCGGCCATCTTCGCGAGCCGCGGTTGCAGCTCGCAGATGCGGACGCCGGGCACGCTGGTCTGCGCCGGCTTGTACGGCCCGCGGATCTCGTTCGGCGCGTCCGGCTTCAAGTCCCACATGTCGAGGTGCGACGGCCCGCCGCACAACAAGACGAAGATGCACGACTTCTCGGCGGCCCCCTTGTGCTTCCTGGCGGAATCCATGCGCGCCGCGACCGTGCCGGGCACGCCCATCGTGAGCGCGGTCACGCCGCTCGCCTGGAGCAACTGGCGGCGCGAAATCGCTTGTTCGGAGAGGCGAACGTTCACGGGCATCCTCCGGCGGGCAGGTGGGGGAGGTCTGGCGGAGAGTGTGGCGGGCTACAACGTAGGAATAGCGTACCCGAAGTGGGCGCGGAAGTGCGATTCTAAAACCGGGAATCTGGGCGGATCTGAACGGGCGAACCCACGACTTTTACCACCAGGGAAAGTCGTGGGTTCGCGCGAACTGCGTGGCAACACGGTTCAGGTTGTTGCCGGCGTTTCGGCGGGCGCGACCGGGGCCGGCGCAGGGGCCGTCGGAGCGACCGGTTGCTTGGCCTTCACTTGCACCTTCTTCTCGCCGGCCTTGAGCAACTCGATCACGGCCGTCACACCGGCGTCGCCGAGCCGCCGGTAGTGCTGCTTCATGATTCGGGTGTAGCCGCCCGGCCGGTCGGCGTAGCGCGGCCCGAGTTCGCGGAACAGCTTCTTCAGCACCGTGTCGGCGCTCTTCTTCTGCGACGTGTTCTTCGGGTCTTCGACCAGCTCTTCTTTCTTGTTCCAGATCGCGGTGCCGTGGGTCGGGCCGAGTTCGGCCATCGCCTGGCGGCGGAGGTGCAGCGCCTGAAGCTTGGCCTTCTTCTCTTCGGCCTCGCCCTTCCCGGCGGCAGCGGCGACGACCGCGTGCGCGCGCTTGGCGAGGGTGATGAGCTTCTCCACGAACGGCCGAAGTTCCTTCGCCT
>SXHE01000067.1 GCA_005773755.1 Planctomycetia bacterium | reverse complement strand
GCCCTCCGAGTCAACCCAAACGTGACTGACAGGTTTGCGTGAACTCGGAGGGCTGACGCCCTCCGCTCGCCGAGGCGAGTGGCTTCCCGCGTTCGCTTGTTGCGCGGCCGTTGCGCCCCGCGCGTTCGGTTCGGGTACGCTACTCGTCATCAGGGCGCGACTCGCGTCCTATCACGATTGGAGTGCCCCATGTCTCGCCTCCTGCTCCGGGCTTCGCGGGCGCTCGCCGCGATCATACCCGCTTTACTCCTCACTCTGCTAATCGGCTGCGGTCGACCCGACGCACCACCGGTCGCGGAACCCCCGCCGGAGGTTGCCCAGAATCCTGCACCCACACCGGCCCCGGAACCGGAAGACGAGATCGACCGCCTTCGGGTTGAGATCAAGGAGCTGAGCGAGGCGACCAAGTCAATCGGAAAGCTCAAGCGATCCCAGGAGAACAGCGTCGCGCGAACCGACAACCTCGGCAAGCCCATCAACCCGACTCGGCCGGCGGCCGACTCGACAATCATGGGAGGCAGCGGCGCGGGCCTGATGCCCATGGGGGAGCTCAAGGCCGGCGACCCGAAGACGCCGGCGACCGGCTACAACGCGGTGAACGCCGAAGCCTACGGCGTGTACGCCGAAAACGAGTTCCGCTCGCCGCGGGTCGCGGCGCTCTCGACGTTCTCCGCCGACGTGAACACCGCGGCGTACTCGAACGTGCGGCGCATTCTTACCGGCGGCCAGCTTCCGCCGGCCAGCGCCGTGGTCCTCGCGGAGTTCGTCAACTACTTCCCGTACCAGTACGCCAAGCCGAAGGGCGACGATCCGGTCGCGTTCCACGTCGAGATGGGGCCGTGCCCGTGGAACCGCCGGCACTACCTCGTCCGCGTCGGCGTGCAGTCGCAGCAGATCGCCGCCGACAAGCTGCCCGCGCGCAACCTCGTGTTCCTGATCGACACCAGTGGTTCGATGCAGCAAGAGAACCGGTTGCCGCTGGTGAAGAAGTCGCTGGCACTGCTGGTCGAGCAACTGACCGTGAAGGACCGCGTGAGCATCGTCACCTACGCCGGCGACTCGCGCGTCGCCCTCGGGCCGACGAAGGGCGACGACAAGAAGACGATCATCAGCGCCATCGACGGGCTGAACGCCAACGGCGGCACCAACGGCGAGGGCGGCATCCGCAAGGCCTACGACATCGCCCGCGACACGTTCATCGCCAACGGCGTGAACCGCGTGATCCTCTGCACCGACGGCGACTTCAATGTGGGCGTCACCGACAACGGCGCGCTGGTCAAGCTGATCGAGGAGCAGCGCCGGTCGAAGGTGTTCCTGACCATCCTCGGCTACGGCATGGGCAACTACAAGGACGACCGGCTCAAGCAACTCGCCAACCACGGCAACGGCCACCACGCCTACATCGACACGCTCGACGAGGCGAAGAAGGTGTTCGTGGAGCAGGGCGGCGCGCTCGTGTGCGTCGCGAAGGACGTGAAGTTCCAGGTGGACTTCAATCCGGCGAAGGTGAACGCCTACCGACTGGTCGGGTACGAGAACCGGTTGCTGAAGGACGAAGACTTCAAGAACGACGCGAAGGACGCCGGCGACATGGGCAGCGGGCATCAGGTAACCGTGCTGTACGAGATCGTGCCCGCGGGCGTGGACATCACGCTGCCCGGCGTTGACCCGAGCAAGTACCAGAAGGTCGAAGCGCCGAAGGAGGCCAGCGACGAGTGGCTGACGGTGAAGATGCGGTACAAACAGCCCGACGGCGACACGAGCAAGGAGTTGTCGCAACCGCTGAAGGGCGCGGTGGCGAAAGACCTGAGCGACGACTTCCGGTTCGCGGCAGCTGTCGCGTCGTTCGGGATGATCCTGCGCGACTCGAAGTTCCGCGGCGTGATGACCTACGCGGGCGTACTCGAAGAGGCGCAAGGGTGCCTCGGCCCCGACCCCAACGGTCACCGCAAGCAGTTCCTCGAACTGGTGAAGACCGCGAAGGCCATCGACAACGCCGCGAAGGACGTCGGGCCGGCGCAACTGGCGAAGGCCGCGGGCGTCGACGAGGCGACACTACGCAAGCTGGCCGAACAGTGGAGCAACGAGATCGGCGAGAAGCGGGGGAAGTCGCTGAACGAACTGCTGGAGGCGGTCCCGCCTGCGTACCACGCCGCTATCAAGGGCTACTTCGAGAAGCTCGGGAAGAAGTGACCGGAGGTCCGAGCCACTTGCGGCTTCGCGAGCACGCCTTGAAGCGCGCTCGCGAAGTCGCAAGCGGATGGTCAGTTGTCGTTGAACTCGCCCTTGCGCTTGGCGAGGTGGGCCTGCAACCGGGCCACGATGCTGCTGTGCATCTGGCTCACGCGGCTCTCGCTCAGGTTGAGCGTCGCCCCGATCTCCTTCATCGTCATCTCCTCGTAGTAGTAGAGGATGACGATGAGGCGCTCGTTGCGGTTCAGCCCGCGGGTCACGAGCTTCATCAGGTCGCGGTTCTGGAGCCGGCCGGTCGGGTCTTCGGCCTTCTTGTCTTCGAGAATGTCGATCTCGCGGACGTCTTTGTAGCTATCGGTCTCGTACCACTTCTTGTTGAGGCTAACCAGATTCACCGCGGTCGCCTCGCCCATGTACGAGTCGAGCTGGTCGAGCGGGATGCCGAGTTTTTCGGCCAGCTCTTCGGGCTTCGGCGGGCGGCCGAGCGCGGCCTCCAGCGCCTTGCGGCCCTGCTCCATCTTGCTGGCCTTGCTGCGCACCAGCCGCGGCACCCAGTCCATCGTGCGCAGTTCGTCGAGCATCGCCCCGCGGATGCGCGGCACGCAGTAGGTCTCGAACTTCACCCCGCGGGTCAGGTCGAAGGCCTCGATCGCGTCGAGCAGTCCGAAGACGCCGGCGCTGATGAGGTCGTCGAGTTCGACGCCGTCGGGGAGCCGCGCCCAGATGCGCTCGGCGTTGTACTTGACGAGCGACAGGTACTTCTCGACCAGCCGATTGCGCAGCTCGGTCGTTGGTCGCTCGCGGTACTCTTGCCAGACCGCGGAGATGTCAGTTTCGGTTTGGAGCACGTTCAGAATCCTCCCTGATGAGCGGCACGCCGTCGGTCGCCGCCCGCACGCCGCACCGGAAAGTGCGACGTCCCCTTCGCGGGCACCCGCAAGAACCGCGAGCGGTTCCTGGCGGTGCGATCGTCCGGCTCACCCGTCCCCAAAGTGCCGCGTGCGGGAACACAACGGCGCTTGTCGGCAACTATCGACCACGGGCGCGCGGCGGGTGTAACCAATCCGCCGAATCCCGCGCTCGACGCACACCCCGCGCTACGCCCGACCGGACGAACCGACCGCACCGGCAGGCGCGGCGCGAGCCGAACCGCCGGAGCCGCACGTTCCGTCCTCACGACCCGTTCCCCAACGGGCCGCGACGCAGAGCACTAATGAGTGAGCGGGGCGTGTATGCCCGCACGCGGGGCCGATGTGAAGGGGAAGATTTACAATTCGCCGCGACTCGTGCGGTCCGGCTCGCGGCGCGCGGCCGGCGTCGGTAAGATGTGCAAGACGGGTAGCCCCTCGGAGGAGAAGCCATGAGCCAGGTAATGGGCTGGACGGTCGGGATCGCGGTCGCCCTCGCCGGCGGCGCGTCGATGTGGTGGCTCACCGCGCGCGACTCGGGGCCGGAGCCGCAAACCCCCACGATGCCCACGATGGACGCGCCGGACAAGTTCGCCGACGACAAGACGCCCGAGATCAAGTTCGACGGCGCGCAGAGTCTGAAGTACCTCAAGCAGCTCTGCGACATCGGCCCGCGGGTCAGCGGCACCGACGGCATGAAGAAGCAACAGGAGGTGATCGAGGCGCACTTCAAGAAGCTCGGCGCGACCGTGACGCGGCAGGAGTTCAAGGAGCGCCAGCGGAGCCGGAAGAACGAGACCGAGTTCGCGAACCTGATCGTGTCGTGGCACCCGAACAAGGAGCGCCGCATCATCCTGTGTGCGCACTACGACACCCGCCCCATCGCCGACCAGGAGGCGAACAAGGCCAACTGGAACAAGCCGTTCGTGAGCGCCAACGACGGGGCCGGCGGGGTCGCCATGCTCATGGAACTGGGCAACCACATGAAGGACCTGAAGTGCGAGTTCGGCATCGACTTCGTGCTGTTCGACGGCGAGGAGTTCGTGTTCGAGACCGACCGGATCGGCGGCGGCGACCGGTACTTCATCGGCTCCGACCACTTCGCGGCCGACTACCTCAAGACGAAGGACAAGCGGAAGCACAAGTACGAAGCGGGCGTGCTGTTCGACCTGTGCCACGGCAAGGGCGCGAGCCTGCCGGTCGAGTTGTTCTCGTGGGAGGCCGCGAAGCCGCTGGTTGAACAAATTTGGGGCGTGGCGAAAACGGTGGGCGCGAAGTCGTTCAAGTTCGAGAAGGGCTATCAGGTGCAGGACGACCACCTGGCGCTGAACCGCGCCGGCATCCCGACGGTGGACATCATCGACTTCGACTACCCGCACTGGCACAAGCTGACCGACACGGTCGACAAGGTGGACCCCGGCCAGATGGCCGAGGTCGCGAAGGTCATCACGACGTGGCTCCAGAAGATCAAGTGAGCAGTCGCGCCGCGCTCACTCCTCGGCCATCGGGATGAGGGCCGGGGGCGCGCCGCGGTTCGGTGCGGGAGCCGGCGTGCGCGGCATCGGCGCGACGGGCATCGGCGGGGCGGGCACGCTCACCCCGGTCGCGGGCGCGCCGGTTCCGGCCTTCGCCTTCTTCCACTCCTTCACATCGGCGCTCACCACATCGACGGCCTTGAGTAACTGACCGTCCAGGCCGCGGGCCCACTCCTCCGGAGTGATCTCGACGGCCACGTCCGGTTGCACGCCCTGTTTCTCCATGTTGATGCCCTTGTTCGTGTACACGCCGATGCGCGGCAAGCGGAACGACGACCCGTCGATGAGCCGCGTGCTGCCGGTGCCGATCACGAACCCGCCGGTCGCTTGGCCCACGATCTTGCCCAGCCCCATCGCGCGGAAGGCGTGCGGGAAGATTTCCGCGTCCGAGTAGCTGCGGTTGTTGGTCATCACCACCATCGGCTTCACCCACTTGCGGTCGCTCGCGCGCAACACCAGACCCTCGCCGCCGTCGCGCTGCTTGAAGAACGTGTGCTCTTTGCCAGCGAGGTAGTTCAGCACCTGATCGTGGGTGAACCCGCCGCCGTTGAACCGCACGTCGATGACGATGGCTTCCTTGTCGAAGTGGTCCGAGTACAGCGCCCGCACGAACGCATCAAGGCCGGCGTCGTCCATGCTCGGAATGTGGATGTAGCCCACCTTCGCGCCGCTCGCCAGCGCCACGGAGTCGGCGTTCCGCTGCACCCACCGCTCGTACATCAGTTGCGAGACGCGGGTGCGGCTCGCGGCCACGATCTCGATCTTGCGCTTCGTCTTCGCGTCCTTCGGGTTGGTCGCGACCTCGACCAGTACCGTTTCGTTGGTCTTGTTGTTGAGCAGCTTCGACACGTTCACCGCGGGCGTCAGTTCGACGCGGTCGATGCTCACGACGACGTCGCCGGGCTTGATGTCCAGGCCGCGCTTGTCGGCCGGGCCGCGCTTGAGCACTTCCAACACCTTGAGGCCGGGGCCGGGGTACTTGTCGTCGAAGATCAGGCCCAGGTCCGCGGTCCACTCGTCCGGGTTCGGCAGCTTGCCGCTGATGCCCAGGTGCGAGGCGTTCAGCTCGCCCAGCATCATGCTGACGAGCGCGTACAGGTCTTCGCGGGTCGCGGTGTGGCCGACCAGCGGGAGGAACTTGGCCCGCACCGCGGCCCAGTCGGTGTTGTGGTGCTTCGTGTCGTAGAAGTTGTCCGACAGGGCGCGCCAGCATTGCGCGAACATCTGCGCGAACTCCTCGCTCTGCTTGATCGTCATGCGGGCCGTGAAGCTCACCTTGCTCGGCTCGGCGAGCGTGCCGCCGAAGCTGAACCCGGAGTTCACGTACCGCAGTTCGCCGGACCCGTTCAGGAAGTAGACGCGCCCGGTGAACTTCTTCGCCCAGCGGATGTGCGTGGGCGCTTGGTTGCCGCTGGTCAGCCGCGACACGCTGGACCCGTTGCTGTTCGCGACCCACAGTTCGTCGCCGCTGGAGAACGAGCGGAACGCGACCTGCGTGCCGTCGGGTGAGATGGCCCCGACGTCCGCGGTGGTGCTGGTCGGGCGCTCGACGCGCAGGTGAACGTCGTCCCAGTCGATCTGCTCGGCCGGCGGCTTGGCGGTGCCGTCCGCGACCGGCTTCTGGAGCGCGACGACGTGCATCGCGTAGTTACCCCGGCGCTGGCCCACGAACGCGATCTTGCCGTTCGTCTGGCTCCAGCTCACGTCGCTGTTCCAGGTGGCGTGGCGCGAGATGTTCACCGGCGGGCCGCTGCCGTCGGTCGCCGCGACGTAGATTTCCGCCGCGAACGAGCCGTCCATGCGGCAGAACGCGATGTGCTTGCCGTCCGGTGCCCAGTCGAAGTCGAGCACCTTCTTCGTGCTCACCAGCACCTTCTGGTCGGTGCCGTCCGGCTTCATCGTCCACAGTTGCCCGGTGCGGGTGAACGCGATCCGGTCCCCCTTCGGACTGAAGCTCGCGCCGATCTCCTCGTTCTTGTCGTTGGTGAGCCGCGTCGTCTTGAACTTGTGCGCCTTGGTCAGCTCCGGGTGGTCCGGGTCGTCCGATTCCAGGATGTAGAGGTCGGTGGTGCCGCTGCGGTCGGAGGCGAACAGAACCTTCTTGCCGTCCGGTGCCCACGACGGGTTACTGTCCGCGAAAGCGTGTTCCGTCAGCCGGGTGCTCTTGCCGCCGAACGGCAGCCGCGTCAGGAACAGTTGCCCGTGGATGACCAATACCGCGTGCTCCTCGCTCGGCGACAGCGCGTACTCGGTCGCGTCGCGGGTGAAGCTGATGGTGCGCTCGGTGTTGCTCTTGTCGTCGGCGTTCACCTCAATTGCCAGCTTGCGGGCCGGGCCGCCGCTCTTGGTGCCGGTCACCCACAGGTCGGCCCCGCACTCGTACACGACCCACTCACCGTTGGCGCTGACGCGCGCCCGGCGCACGGTGTCGTCGTCGTGCGTGGTGACGCGCTTGGCGGGGCCGGTCGGCGCGCCGTCGCTCGCGACCGGCTGGCACACGACGTTCGCGCACCCGCTCTTGCTCCCCTCCTCGGTGACGTAGTAGAGCTTCCGCCCGTCGGGGCTGAACGACGGGTAGCTGTCCTGGCCGTCGAAGCTGGTGACGCGCAGCGGGCGCGAGCCGTCCGCGGGGCCGATCCAGATGTCGTCGTTGCTCGACCCGTGGTAGCCGCGCCGGTACCACGTTCCCGGCCCGCGCACGAACGCGACCAGATTGCCCGACGGCGCGAAGTACGCTTCCTTCGCCTCGAACAGGTTCAGCTTCTTCTCCGCGCCGCCTTCAACGGGCACGACGAAGCACTCCGCGTTCGACGGGAACACCGGCGCGCGCGGCGACGAGAACACGACGCCCTTGCCGTCCGGGGTCCACCCCGTGACCATGTCCGGGGCACTATCGTAGGTCAGGCGCTTCGGCTTGCCGCCGACCGCGGGCACGACGAACACGTCGTACTGGCCGGCGCGGTTGGAGCTGAACGCGATGTGCTTCCCGTCCGGGCTGAACACCGGGTTCACGTCGTGCGCCTCGTGCATCGTGACCGGCCGCGCAACACCGCCGATGGCCTCGACCGTCCAGATGTCGCCCAGGTAGCTGAACGCGACAGTCTTGCCGTCGGGCGAGATGTCCGGGGTGCGGGCGAACCGGATCGGCTCTTGGGCGGGCGCGGCGGGCGCGAACAGCGCGACCGCGACAAAGGCGCAGAAGGGGAAGCGCATGGCAGGTGCAATCCTTCCGAGGAGCGGGCGGCGGGCGCGTTCACACGCTCCACTTTATCCGACCGGCACAACGGGTTTCAAAAGGAATGACGAGCCGAGTTACCCAAAGTGACGGGCCGGCGCGGAAAAATCGGCCGTTGGAAGTGTCGGAAGTGCGAGCGGATCGGAGCCGGGCGAGTACTATTCCGTGCGGCCGTCCTGTTCGGCGGCGATGGGGTTGAGGAAGCCGGCGGCGAACCGAACGCGCTCGGCCGCGGCCGGCTCGCGCCCGGAAGTCACGTCTCCGACCAACTGTCGCAACTGGCCGTGGCATCGGGCGGCGTCCGCGTCGCCACGGGCCAGTGCCCACAGTTGCCGCGCCGCGGCTTCGGTCCACACCGCGCCGCCCAGCAGCCGCGCTTGCCACCCGGACCAGTGCCGGCGGGCGTAGGTGAGCAGGGCGTGCCGCGTGATGAGCCGAAGCGGGGCCGGCACCCGGCGCGCGTGCAGCGGCCAGTGGTGCGTCACTTCCAGTGCCGGATCGAACCACACGCCCCAGCCGTGCGCCGCGGCCCGCTGGCAGAAGTCCACGTCCTCGTAGTAGAGGAAGAACGACTCGTCGAGGCCGCCGAGTTGCTCGAAGCACTCGCGGCGCACGAGCAGACAGCCACCGGTGGCCCACTCCACTTCGCGGCGCGCGGTGCCGTGGTTCACCCGACACTTGCGCCGGGCGCGCGGCACGACCAACCCGGCGAGTGTGCGCGCGAACGACGGGAACGGCCCGGCCGACGGCTGCGGCGAGCCGTCGCGGTTCAGCAGGCGGAAGCCGACCACGCCCGCCGCGCTCGCGTCGGCCCGCGCGATCGCGCCGGACACGTCGTCGAGGAACCCGTCGGGTACGGTCACGTCGGGGTTCAGCAGCAGCACCCACGGCCCGCCGCTCAGTCGGACGCCGCGATTCACCGCCGCCGCGAACCCCAGGTTCTGGTCGAAGCGGCGCACCGAGACGCCGCGCAAACGGGCGACCCGCCCCGCGAGGCGGTTGGCGGGCGAGCCGTTGTCGATCACCTGAACGTGGGCCTGCCCGGCGCGCACGGCCGCGGACCGGCGCAATTGCCGTACGAGCCGCGCGGTGTTCTTCCACTGGCAGAAGTTGACGATGACGACGGACAACCCGACGTCCACCGGGGCGGCGGGTCGGTGCGGCGCGAGTTCGCGCGCGCCCCCGAGCGCGGAGACGAGTGCGTGCGGCGGCGTGCCGTCTGGCGGATGAGCCAGAGCCATGCGGGTTCCTTCCCAGAGCCGTCCGCGGGTCCGCCCGCGGTCGCGTGAAGATACCCAGATCGCGGAACGCGACGCAACCGCAACATTTGCGGCCGGTGGGGCTTTGGTTTTGGGCGAGCGGAGGGCGTCAGCCCGCCGAGTCCGGGATCAGCGCTCTGAAGTGTGTGCGTTGACTCGGAGGGCTGACGCCCTCCGCTCGCCGATCCTGGCCCGGCGCGAAGCCACTCACTTCTTCCCCCACCCCTTCGCCCAGTCCGCCTTGCGGCCCTTCTCGCCGTCCTCGTCGCCCCACGTCAGGTCGGCTTTGGGATCGAGGACGAACGCGCGCTCGTACACGGTCGCGGTGATCCCCATTTTGGGCTTCAGGAACGCGCCCGGTTCTTCGCCCGCCCGCAGGTACGCGCGGATGCGCACCTTGACCACGTTCTTGGTGTCGTCGGCGATGGGCATGATCCGGTCCACCACGCCGCGGTACGAGACCGTCGGGTCCGCATCGGCCTGGAGCGTGCAATCCTGGCCCGCCCGGAGCTTCGTCACCTGGCGCTCGGGCACGTCGATCTCGACTTCGAGCTTCGACAGGTCGGCGATGCTACAGATGCCGGCGGCGACGTTGAACGACATCGGGCTGACCAGCGCGCCGCGGTCCGCGGACTTGGTGAGCACGGTGCCGTCGATGGGCGCGGTCACGACGCAGTTTTTCACCAGCCGCTCGGCCTCGTCGCGCCGTGACTTGGCCGCGCCCAGTTCGGCCACGGCCGATGCCGCCGTTGCCGCGGCCGTGTTCACGTCGGCGCGCGCCGCGATAATCGATTGTTTGGCCGCGGTCACGTCCGCGTCCGCGGCGGCCTTGTCGGCGTCCGCGGCCTTCTTGTCGGCCTCGAACTTCTGGTACTCCTGCGCCCCGATGGTGCCGGCCGCGTACTGACTTTTCGCCTGCCCGAAGTCCTTCGTGGCCCGCTCCTGAAACGCCGCGGCGCGGGTGACGCGGGCCTCCGCAGACGCCAGCGCCGACTCGCTCTTGGCGACCAGCGCGTCGGACGCCGCTTGCGCCGCCTTCGCGCGCGTCACCTGGGCTTCGGACGCTTTCAGCGACGCTTCTTCGGTCGCCAGCCGGTTCGCGTACTGCGCGTCGAGCAGGGTCGCGAGCTTGTCGCCCGCCTTCACCCGCTTGCCCTCGGAGAAGAAGATTTCGGTGATCTCCGCTGCCACGTCGCGCGGGCTGACGGTCACTTGGAGCGAAGGAATCACGATGCCGCGCAGTTGTGTGACCATCGCGCCCTTTTCGACCGGCGCACCCGGCCCGCCTTGCGGGGGCGTGCCGGAACCGGTGCCGCCGGGCGCGCCCGGCGCGTCGTCGCTCTTGGTGGGCGCGGCCCGGTACCAGCGCACGCCGACGCCCGCCCAGGTGACGGCGAGCAGCCCGCACAGCACCCACGGCAGCCACGACCCGCCCCCGCCGGACTTGCCGGTGCCGAGCTGGTTGTCGAGCCGCAACTGCTGCACGCGGTCCGCGAGGTCGTCGTTCGCCGTCGCCATGTAATCGTGCTCCTTGAGTGGTCCGCCGCTCCGCGGTGTCTCGGCCTTCTGACGCTCCAAGAGAAGCACCGCCGCGGATGCGCGAGCCGCTTGCGGTAGTCGTCGCGTGGCTCACCCGGGCGAGTAACGTGAACAACAGGCCGAGCAGACCCTGCGCGGGCGGCGGTGGTGGCCAGTCTAGGGAAGCATGAGCAGTTGCCGAGAGTCGGACTATCTTACCACTCGCGAGCGAAAGTGCTTGGGGCCGGGCTGAGGGAACGGAGTTGTAATACGCCCTACTTCGGCACGTCCCACAACTTCACGGTGCCGTCGCTGCCGGCGGAAACGAGCGTCTTGCCGTCCGGGGAGAAGCCGACGCCGCACACCGGGCCGCTGTGCCCGGTCAGCGTTTTGAGCGGCGCGCCGTCGGTCGCGGACCACAACTTCACGGTGCCGTCCTCGTGCGCGGTCGCGACGAGCGCGCCGTCGCGGTCGAAAGCCACCGCCCGCGCGCCGCCGGCCCCGGCCACCTTCGCGCGCTCGGCGCGATCGGACAGGTTCCACCATCGCAAACCGGAACCGGTCACGGCCACCGCCAGCGTCTTGCCGTCGGGCGAAGCGGCCAGCGCGTGAACGCGGTGCTTCTCGACCGACAGCACGCCCAGCGGTTCCGCGGTCAGCCAGTTCCACAGGCGCACGCCGCCGTCCTCGCCCGCGCTCGCCAGTGTGCTGGCGTGCGGCACGAACGCGACCGCGTGAACCCGCTTCGTGTGGCCCTTCAGCACGCGCACCGGCTTGCCGCTCGGCACCGCCCAGATGCGCACGAGACCGTCGCCGCCCGCGGTCGCCAGCGCCTTGCCGTCGAACGAGAACGCAACGCACTCCGCGCTCGCCTCCGGCGTGCTGATGATCGCGCCCGCCGCGCCGGTACTCGCGTCCCACAGCCGAATGGTGCGGTCGTCGCCGCACGTTGCCAGTGTCTTCGAGTCCGGGGCGAAGGCGAGGCCGTTTACCTTCCCGGTATGCCCCTCGAGCGCGAACTTCGTGCTGCCGCTGGCGTCCCACACGCGCACCGTGCCGCCCTCACCTGCCGCGGCGATCAACTCACCATCGGGCGAAACGGCCACGACGCGCATGCCCTTTCCGGCGCTCAGACTCGCGCGCTCCGGGGAGCGAAACCAAATCGCCCACACCCCGACACCCGCGCCGACGAGCGCGAGAGCCAGAGCCGCGATGAGCCAACGGCGAGAGGAAAGAAGTTTACGCACGAAGAAAAGTTCTCGATGAAGCCAATCATCCCGGCGAGCGGGGGGCGTAAGCCCCCCGAGTCCACGTTTGTCACTCGCGCGCGTCTGCGCTAACTCG
>SXHE01000681.1 GCA_005773755.1 Planctomycetia bacterium | reverse complement strand
CGCCGCGCCGCCTCACCAACGCCGAGTACGACTACACGATTCGCGACCTCACCGGCGCGGACGTCCGCCCGGCGAAGGCGTTCCCCATCGACCCCGCCAGCGGCGAGGGCTTCAACAACACCGGCGAAGCTCTCACCATGTCGCCGGCGCTGTTCAAGAAGTATTTTGCCGCGGCCGAGTTCGTCGGCGAACACGCGGTGCTCACCACCGAAGGGCTGCGGTTCGCCCCACACGCGGTCGTGGCGTTCGCGGACCGGCAGAAGTTCTACGAGCGGCAGATCATCGCCTTCTACGAGGCGCACGCCGTCGATCACGCGCGATACTTCACCGAGCTGTGGCTGTACAAGCACCACGCGCGGTTGAAGAAGGCCGGCGACATCGCGGCGTGGGTCGCCAAGACCGGGTTGAGCGCGAAGTACTCGCAACAGTTGTGGGAGACGCTTGAGGGCGAATCGGCGGACAAGCACTACGTTGCGTGGCTGCGCGAGCGGTGGGCCAAGTTCCCCGACCCGAAAGACCCGAAGAACCCGACCGCCAGTGAAGTGCAAGGCGCGGCAAGATCGCTCGCGGCCGACGCGCAGAAGCTGGGCAAGGAACTGACACCGACCGAAGCGCGGCTCATCATCCCGGACGCCGGCAACGGCCCCATCGAGCACCTCGCGCGCCGGGCCAAGATCTCCGACACGCGCGACACGGCCGAACCCGCGAAGCTCGTCAAGTTCCAACGTGTGCCTCTGAACTCGCGATTGCACGTGCTCGTGCCCGTCGCGCGCGGCACGCCGGAGATGCTCGCGTCCGCAAACGTCTTCTGCAAGCTGTACCCGAACCGCTTCTTCTATGTGGACGACACCCGCGGCCTCACGGCCGGGTTCCACCTCATCGAAGGCTTCTTCCGCGACGACCGCCCGCTGTGCCGGTCAGTGCTGACCGACGCCGAGAACGCCGAACTGGACCGCCTCTGGCGCGAACTGTACTTCGTTACCGGCATCTGGGAGAAGATGCTTCGCGGGTTCGTGTTCTTCGAGCGCTCGGAGCGAAACTTCCTGAAGCACAAGGATTTCGACGAGTTCAAGGAAGAAGACCCGGAGTTGACCAACGACGACACGCTCGCGCGCTTTCAGGCGGTGTACCTGAGCCGTGCGAACGTGAAGCTCACGGGCGCGGAACTGGCGAAGCACCCGATCCATGTGTTCTTCACGGACGTGCGGAACGGCTTGAAGGGCCAGACAGCATCACTGAAGCGCGCCGAGCCGGTTTACCTGCGCGACCTACTGGCGTTCACGGAGCGCGCCTACCGCCGCCCGCTCACGGCGACTGAGCGCACGAAGTTGGAGAAGTTCTTCAACGACATCTGCGCGGACAAGGCCCACGGCACCGAGGCCGCGGTGCGCGCGACCGTGACGCGCGTGCTGGTGTCGCCGCACTTCGCGATGCGGTTCGAGCCGACGCTCGCGGGCGAGTCGGTCGCGCCGCTCTCCGACCTCGCGCTTGCCTCGCGCCTCAGCTACGCCATCTGGTCCGGCCCACCGGACGCGGAACTGCTCGAACTGGCGAAGGCCGGGAAACTGCGCGATGAGAAGGTGCTGCGCGCGCAGGTGAAGCGGATGGTCGCGGACGCGAAGGTGGACCGGTTCGCGCGCGAGTTCTTCGGCCAGTGGTTCGGCCATCGCGACTTCCTCACGCAGGAGGCCGTGAACCGGCAGGCGTTCCCAATGTTCGACGACCCACTCAAGCAGTCGATGTTCGAGGAGCCGACGCGCCTGATCGCGTTCCTGATCCAGAAGGACCGGCCCATCACGGAACTGCTGAACGGCGACGGCACCTTCGTGAACCGCAAGCTCGCGGCCCACTACGGCATGCCCTTCCCCGCGACCGCCGGCGCGGACGAGTGGGTGTACGTTTCGGGCTTGCGGGAGAAGGGCCGTGGCGGTGTACTCGGCATGGCCGTGTTCCTGACGAAGAACTCGCAGCCGCAGCGCACCAGCCCGGTGAAGCGCGGGTTCTGGGTCGTCCACAAGTTGCTGGGCGAGCACATTCCGCCGCCGCCGCCGGATGTCGCGGTGCTGCCCGCAAAGGAGACGGACAGCAAGGCGACCGTGCGCGAGCTGCTAAAGCTGCACGTTTCGGACGCCAAGTGCGCGAGCTGCCACCAGCGGTTCGACCCGGTCGGGCTGGCGATGGAGGGCTTCGACCCCATCGGCCGCTCGCGCGCGAAGGATTTGGCGGGACGCGCCGTCGATAACGTGGTACTATTGCCGAACGACAAGCTCGCCCGCGGCGTCCCGGAGTTCGGTGCCTACCTCGCCGTGAACCGCAAAGCGGACTTCACCAAGACCCTCTGCCAGAAGTTCCTCGGATACACCCTCGGCCGCTCGCTCCAGTTGTCCGACCAACCGCTGCTGGACGAGATGCAGGCCGCGTTCGAGAAGAGCGACGACAAGATGTCCGTGCTGTTCGAGTTAGTGGTAACCAGCCCGCAGTTCCGCACCCAGCGGTGTAAAGACTTCACACCCGCCAAATACTCCCCGCCCGGAGGCCCGAAATGACCGCCGATCATCCCGTTTCGCGTCGCGTGCTGCTCAAGGGTCTGGGCGTCACGGTCGCGCTGCCGTGGCTCGAATCCGTGGCGAGCGCGGCCCCGGCCGCGGCGAAGGCCGCCCCGAAGCGGTTCGCGTGCATGTTCATCGGCGACGGCATCTCGCCCCCGCACTGGTGGGCGAAGGGGACCGGCGCGGAGATGGAACTGGGGTCGAGCCTCGAACCGCTCGCACCGTTCAAGGACAAGCTGAACGTCATCGACGGGCTGTTCAACCGCGAAGGCGACGGCGGCCACGCCCGCTGCACCGGCAACATCCTCTCCGGGGCCAAGCTCGAACGCGGTCGCACGATCAAGGGCGGCGTGAGCATGGATCAGGTGCTCGCCAAGCACTACGAGGAGGAGACCCCGCAGCCGAGCCTCGTGCTGGGGTGCGAACAGCCGGTCAGCGGGTTCCACGAGAGCCAGTATTCGATGGTGTACGCCTCGCACATCTCGTGGCGCAACGGCGACTCGCCCGTGCCCATCGAACTGTACCCGGCGCTGGCGTTCGACAGCCTGTTCGGGGGCAAGGCCGGCAAGCTCCACGGCAGCATCCTCGACGACGTGCTCGAACAGGCGAAGGACGTGAGCGGGAAGGTCAGCGGCGCGGACAAGCAGAAGGTGGACGAGTACCTCGCCAGCGTGCGCGAGACCGAGGCGCGCGTGCAGCGGCTGAACAAGATGGCGAAGGACGACACCGCGGTCCCGGCCGACAAGCGCCCGCCGGCGGGCCAGCCGAAGGACTTCCGCGAGTACAGCCGCCTGATGTGCGACATCATCGCGCTGGCGTTCCAGTCCGACCGCTCGCGGGTCGCGACGCTGCTCATGTCGCGCGACCTGTCCGGCATGGTGTACCCGGTCCTCGGCGTCCGCGACGACCACCACAGCTACTCGCACGACAACGAGGGCAAGTCGTATCAGGCCATCGTGAAGTGCCACATCGAGCAGTACGCCTACCTGATCGAAAAGCTGTCCAAGATGCGCGAGGGCACCGGCACCGTGCTGGACAACTCGTGCATCATGTTCGTGTCGGAGCACTGGAACGCGCACAACGGGACGCGCGTGCCGCTGGTGCTGGCCGGCGGGCTGGGCGGCGCGCTCAAGACCGGCCGCACCCACGACTATCTGAAGGCGGGCAACGACAAGCGCAAGCTGTGCTCGCTGTACCTGACCCTGATGGACAAGATGGGGCTGGAGCTGAAAGAGTTCGGCGACTCGAAGGAGCGCCTCGCGGGGATTTAATTCCGACGAGCCAGAAGCGTGAGCGACGGACAACCTCGTCCGGCGCTCACGCTTCCGGCTCGTTCAATGCCACTCCTATCCTTCCCACCCACGCCAATGACGCACTCTCCCGCTCTCGCACGCTACGTCGCCGTCGCGGTGGCCTTGGTCGGCCTGCACGCCAGCGCGGGCGCTCAGCCGGCCGACCCGAAGGGGCTGGCGCACTTCGAGTCGAAGATCCGGCCGGTGCTCATCAAAGAGTGCTACGCGTGTCACTCGGAAGAGGCCGCCAAGAACAAGAAGCTGCGCGGCGGGTTGCTGCTCGACACGCGCGAGGGCACCCGCAAGGGCGGCGACACCGGCCCCGCGGTCGTGCCCGGCGACGCCAAGAAGAGCCTGCTGCTGGCCGCGCTGCGGCATGAGGGGAAGGCCGAGTTGATGCCGCCGCGCGGCAAGCTCTCGAACGAGATCATCGCCGACTTCGCCAAGTGGATCGAGACCGGCGCGGCCGACCCGCGCGACGGCAGCCCGCTCCAGGGCAAGCGGTTCATCGACATCGCCGAGGGGAAGAAGTTCTGGTCGTTCCGCCCGCTGGCCGCGCCCGCGCCACCGGAGGTGAAGAGCGCCGCGTGGGTCCGCAACCCCATCGACCGGTTCATCCTGTCCGGCCTCGAAGCGAAGGGGCTGACGCCGAGCAAGCCGCTGGCGCGCGAGCGGCTGATCCGCCGCGCCACCTTCGACCTGACCGGCCTGCCGCCCACGCCCGCGGAGGTCGAGGCGTTCGTCGGCGACAAGTCGCTCGACGCGTACAACAAGCTGCTCGCGCGGCTGCTCAACAGCGAGCGCTACGGCGAGCGCTGGGGCCGCCACTGGCTCGACGTGACCCGGTTCGCCGAGAGCGGCGGTTACGAGTTCGACGGCGACCGCGGCGGCGCGTACCACTACCGCGACTTCGTCATCAAGGCGCTCAACCGCGACATGCCCTTCGACGAGTTCGTGCGGCTGCAACTGGCCGGCGACGAGCTGAAACCGGGCGACTTCTTCTCCGCCTCCGCGACGGGCTTCCTCGTGGCCGGGCCGTACCCCGGTCAGACCACCGCCAAGACGCTCGAACCGATCCGGTACGACCACCTCGACGACATGCTCGCCACCACCGGCACCGCGTTCCTGGGCCTCACGCTCGGCTGCGCCCGCTGTCACGAGCACAAGTACGACCCGATCCCGCAGCAGGACTACTACCGGTTGCTCGCGACCCTGGGCCGCACGGACTCCGTGACGCGACAGATGGACGCGAACCCGGAGGCGTACCGCACGGCGAAGGCCGCGTTCGACGCGACCCACGCCCCGCTCGCGCAGGCGCTGGCCGCGTTCGAGAAGGACACGCTGCCCGGCCGGTTCGACAAGTGGCTGGCGACCGAGCGCGCGAAGCCGGTCGCCCCGTGGCTGACGCTCGAACCGATCACCGCGACCGGGAAGGGCGCGCTCAAGAAACTGACCGACGGCTCGTACCTCGCCAGCGGCAAGGCCGACAAAGCGGAGGCCTACACCTTCACCGCGTTCACCACCCAGACCAAGATCACCGCGCTCCGCTTCGAGGCGCTGCGCGACGAGTCGCTGCCAACCGGCGGCGCGGGCCGCGCGCCGGACGGCACGTTCGCGCTGTCCGAGATCACCCTGACCGCGACCCCGGCCGACCCCGCGAAGAAGGCCGGGAAGCCGGTCACGGTCAAGCTGACGCGCGCAGCGACTGCGCAATCAGGCGCGGTGGTCGCCACCACCGCGAGCGGCGCGCTCAAGGCCGCGCGCGATCCCGGCACGGCCTTCGTGGCCGACGCGCCGTTCGGGTTCGAGGGCGGAACGACGCTCTCCATCGTGGTCAAGTTCGACAACTACGCCGCCGGGCGCGTACGGCTCGCGTTCGCCACGGCCACAGCGGACGCCAGCGCCCCGGCCCGGCCGCAGTCGAGCGGCGAGATTCTCGCACTCGTCGCGGCGCAGGGCGGGAAGCTCGACGGCAAGAACCGCGCGGCGATCCTCCGCTGGTTCCGCAAGCTCGACGCCCCGACCGAAGAGGCGTTCGTCGCCGTCGAGCGCTCGCTGGCGAAGGAGCCGAAGCCGCCGCTGATGCCGGTGTTCTCCGCCACCTCCGGCCGCGGCGGCGACGTGCATTACCTGATTCGCGGCGAGACGGATCGCAAGAACGGCGTCGCCGCGCCGGGCTTCGCGCAGGTGCTGGCCCACACCGACGTGAACCGCTGGCTCCGCGACCCGATGAACCCCATGAGCGCGCCAAAACCGCCGCGTGTGGCGCTCGCGGACTGGATGACCGACAGCAATACCGGCGCGGGCCACCTGCTCGCCCGTGTCATCGTCAACCGGGTGTGGCAGCACCACTTCGGCAAGGCGCTCGTCCGCACGCCGAACGACTTCGGCGCGCAGGGCGAACCGCCGACGCACCCCGAACTGCTCGATTACCTCGCGACCGAACTCATCAAGGGCGGGTGGAAGCTCAAGCCGATCCACACGCTCATTATGACCAGCGCCGCGTACCAGCAGGGGCGCGACACGAACGAGGCTGCGACGAAGGCCGACCCGCAGAACCTGTTGTGGTGGCACGTCGCCCCGCGCCGGCTGGAGGCCGAGGCGATCCGCGACAGCCTGCTGGTGGTCGGCGGCTCGCTCGATCTGAAGATGTACGGCCCCGGCACGCTCGACGAGAACGTAGCGCGGCGCAGCGTGTACCTGACCGTCAAGCGCAGCCGGTTGCTGCCGATGCTCCAGGCGTTCGACGCGCCGGAACCGATCCAGAGCGTCGGCGAGCGGTCGCGGACCACGGCCACGACGCAGGCCCTGATGATGATGAACTCGCGGCTGGTGCGGGCGCAGGCCGAGAAGCTGGCCCGCGCCGTGCTGCCCGCGAGCGCCGCCGACGTGCCGCAAGCGGTCGAGAAGGCGTACCGGATCGCGCTGGGCCGTGCCCCGACCGACGCCGAGCGCCAGCGGATGACGGCCTTCGTGCAGCGCGTGGCCGCCGAGAGCAAGGCCCCGAACGCACTGGAGATCGCGACCGCGGACTTCTGCCAGGTGCTGCTGTGCCTGAACGAGTTCCTGTATGTGGATTGAGCTGCTCTCTCTTCTGTAGCCGGCCTCAGTGAGGCCGGAGCTACACGCGCGATACAGCACCGGGGTCATTGACCCCGGCTACAGAATGAAAATGCCCCCGCCTTCGGCTCCACGAGGCTCCCACAATGACTTCTCCCCTACTTCCGCTATCGCGCCGCGAGTTCCTCCGCAAGTCCGGCCAGGG
Organism: Planctomycetia bacterium; assembly: GCA_005773755.1. Taxonomy (GTDB): domain Bacteria; phylum Planctomycetota; class Planctomycetia; order Gemmatales; family Gemmataceae; genus Gemmata. The sequence goes on along the minus strand of SXHE01000681.1, from coordinate 1,687 downwards.
CGTCGGCGCGCTGGCGCTAGCACACCTACTGACACGCGACCAGGCAACCGCCGCCGAGAAGAAGCCGCACTTTGCGCCCAAAGCGAAGGCGATCATCTGGCTGTTCATGACCGGCGGGCCGAGTCAGGTGGACACCTGGGACTACAAGCCCGAGCTCCAGAAGCGCAACGGCCAGACGCTGACCGGGGCCGACCCGAAAACCGGCTTCTTTACCACCAGCGGCAAATGCCTCGCGTCGCCGTTCAAGTGGGCGCAGCGCGGCCAGTCCGGGTCGTGGGTGTCGGACGTCTACGCGCAAGCGGCGAAGCACGCCGACGACATGGCCTTCGTTCACTCGTGCCACTCGATCGCGAACAATCACGCGCCGGCGTCGATGGAACTGGCCGCGGGCGTAACGCGACCGGGCTACCCGACCATCGGCGCGTGGCTCAGCTACGGCCTCGGGTCGGCCAACGACAACCTGCCGTCGTTCGTGGTCATGCACGACGCCAAGCCGCGCGGCGACGACGGCATCTGGTCGCCCGGCTTCCTGCCCAAGACGCACCAGCCGCTGTTGCTCAGCGCCTCACAGAAGGAAGCCATCAGCGACGTGGCCCCGCTGCCCGGCATGACCGACGCCCGCCAGCAGGCCCAACTGGAACTGCTTCGCGAGAGCAACCTGCAGCACATGAAGTTGCACGGCGACCAGCCCGACCTGTCGGCGCGCATCCGCTCGTTCGAGCTGGCCTACCGGATGCAGTCGGCCGCGCCCGAGGCGCTCGACCTCAGCCGTGAAGCCGAGAAGACCAAGCGGCTGTACGGCATGGACAACCGCGACTGCGCCAGTTTCGGCCGCCAGTGTCTGATCGCCCGCCGGTTGGTCGAGCGCGGCGTGAGGTTCGTGCAGGTGTTCTGCCCCACGAACCGCATCTCCGGCGGTGCGGTGGGCGACGTGCCGTGGGACGGGCACAACGACATTCAGGTGAACCACCGCGACTGCAGCCTGATGACCGACACGCCGTTCGCCGGGCTGCTGAGCGACCTGAAGGCGCGCGACATGCTGAAGGACACGCTGGTGATCTGGGGCGGCGAGTTCGGCCGCACCTCGGACGCGCAGGACGGCAAGGGCCGCGACCACAACCCGAAGGCGTACACGACCGTGTTCGCCGGCGGCGGGGTGAAGGGCGGCGCGCACTACGGCAAGACGGACGAGTTCGGCTACAAGGCGGTGGAAGACAAGGTGACCGTTCACGACCTGCAGGCGACGATCCTGCACCTGATGGGCCTGGACCACACGAAGCTGACGTACCGGCACAACGGCCGTGACTTCCGCCTGACCGACGTGGCCGGCCGCGTCATCAAAGAAGTGATCGCTTGAGTTGGCGGCGCGGCGGTCTACTTCCGCGCCGAAACGAGACTAATACCCAACAGCGGCCCCGTCTTTGCGCGCCTCGCTGCCGCCGTGCAGCACGCCGGTTTTGGGGTCGATCAGGATGCCCTGGTAGCCGCCGCCGTTCACCTTCACGCGCTCCACGACGTGGCCGCGGCGCTCCAGTTCGTCGATTACCGTGTCCGGGATGCCGACTTCCGCCTTCACGGTGCCGCCCTTCGGCTTCTCCGGCTTGCCCGTTGGCGTCGCGCTGCCGACGTGCTCGATGCGTGGGGCCTCGCCCGCGGCCTGCACGTTCATCCCGAAGTCGAGCAGGTT
>SXHE01000680.1 GCA_005773755.1 Planctomycetia bacterium | reverse complement strand
GTGCAAGAGCGCAACCGGGGCGCTTCGGGTTCCGCTACCCCCGGTTCCGGTGCTAAGATCGAGTACTGGGCTTGCCCGCCTTACCGGAACTGCCATGCGCACCCGCTTCCTCGCGTTGCTCGCCTTCGCCATCTTGCCGCAGCCGGTGCGTGCCGCGGTGATCGTGGTCGGGAACTACACCGACGCGACGATCCCGTTCACGCTGGCCGAGCCGAACGCCAAGGCACGCGACCACAAGCTGAACGAGAACGAGGTCGCGGCGCTGTTCGTTTCCGGCCCCGCGGACCTGACGTTCACCGCGAAGGGGAAACAGCACGTCCTGCGCCTCGACCCGTACAACGCCTACGTCCTGCTCCCGGACAAGGGCGCTGGGGTGCGGCTCGAAGGGCTGGAGTTGCCCGGCAACGCGCTCGAGCGCGACACGCTCCCTGAACTCAACCCCGTCAAGCGCGACCCGGTGGTGAAGGTGCCGGTCACGCTGTTTGTGGACGACGCCGAGCCGCGCGCCGAGGCACTCTGGAAGAAGGAGCTGCGCGCGCGGTTCGACGAGATCGCCGCGGCGCTCGAGAAGAGCACCGGCATCCGGCTCGAACTCGCCGGGTTCGACACCTGGAAATCCGACCCGAACGCCACGAACACCACGGACCTGCTCAAGAGCTTCGAGGCCGCGGTGAAGGTGAAGCCAGGCTCGCTCGCGATCGGGTACTCGAGCCGTAAGCTTGACGACAGGGTCGACCCGACGTTCGGCGCGAGCCGCGGTCTGGCCGGGCGGCACATTCTGCTGCGTGAGACGCGGCCGAAGAATGAGCCGGAGCGCGTGGAGGTGATGCTGCACCACGTCGCCCGTGCGCTCGGCGGCGTCGGCACGCCCGACCCCGGTTCGTCGCTGCGCCCGAAGCTCGGCGACGGCTACATCCTCCGCGCCGGGGCCGTGCTGCGGCTCGATCCGCTCAACGCACTCGCTCTGAGCATCTGGGCCGACGAGCGCCGCGTCGAAGCGGACGCGAAGCTGGCCGTGCTCACCCCGGTCGGGCGACACCGGATCACGCGCGTCTACAAGGCACTGCTGAAGGCCGCGCCGGGCGACGCGCTCGCGCTGACGTACCTTTACGATCTGGGCGACGAAATCGTCAAGCAACCGGACCCGAAGCCGAAGAACCCCGACCGGCCGCCGGTGAAGATCGCAAAGCAGGACGTCCACACGCGCCTGGTCATCAAGGCCGTTGTGGACCGGGCGAAGGCGAACACCGGCGCGTCCGCACTGACCGGTGACGAACTGACTGCTGCATACGTTCGCGCTGCGTCGGCTGCCGCAGTCGCGTGGTACGGGCCGGAGACGGTGCCCGCGTTCCTGATCGGCCTCGGTATCGCTCTCGACGATGGCACCGCGCTTCTCGACGACGCCACGACCTCCGCCGCCGTGAAAGAACTGGAAACCGCGGACGAGCGTAAGGCCCGGCTCGCGGTACTCGGCAACCCGACGCTCGGAGGCCGGCGCGACGTCTGCCGCCGGTTCTTCATCGGCTGCGCCGCCGGGGAACTGCTCCCGCAAGTGACCGCGGAGAAGGTGGCCGTGGGGCGCGCGATGTTTGACCTGCACAATCCCGTCGGGCTGTGCGAACCGGCGCTCGCGGCCGAGTTCACCGGCATCACCTTCGCGCGGGCGTGCTTCATGGACGCCGAGATCGTCCGCGACGTGGCCCACCGCTTTCCCGCCGCAATGTACCTGCCCGCAATGACCGGCCTGCGCAACGGGCTGTCGGCGGAGAAGTTCGAGGAACTGTACGGCGACTCCGCCGACGAGCGCTTCCTCAAGTTACTCGCTGACGTCCGCAAGCGCGCGAAGGAACTGAAGGCGTACAAGTGACCTACACCGCTTGCGGCTTCGCTCTGCGCTCTTGCGAAGCCGCGAGCGGCTTACTTAGCGCGTTGACCATCGCGCCCCGTCTTGCGAAACTAGCTCCTGCCCTCCGCCGGGCCGTCAGGTGCCCTGCCTCTCCGCACGGAGCTTTCCCCATGCCCGCCTCGCGCCGCCTCGCGCTCGCCTCGCTCAGCCTCGCACTGTTCGCCGCCGCGGGCTGGCTGCGCGCGCAACCGCAACCGCCGGACGCGGTCGCCGTGCTGAAGACGCACACCGAGACGGTAGAGTGCGTCGCGGTCAGCCCGGACGGGAAGTACATCGCCACCGCCAGCTTCGACAAGACGATCAAGCTCTGGGACGTGGCGACCGGCAAGGAGGTCCGCACGTTCAGCGGCCCGCAGGGGCACACGAACCAGGTGCTGTGCGTCGCGTTCAGCGCGAAGGGCGACCAGATCGCTACCGGCGGCGCGGACAACAAGGTGTGTGTGTGGGACGTGCCGGTGAGCTTTCCGGTGAAGACGTTTGCCACCGCAAGCGCGGGCACCGGCGTTGCTGTCACGAGCGACGGGAAGACGTTCGCCGTCGCTGGCGCGGACGGCACCGTGAAGGTGTTTCCGCTAGGAGAAGAGAAGGGGGCCATCAACTTAAAGGGTCACGTTGGTGCGGTGGTCGGTGTCGGCCACATCGCCGCGGGCAATGTGTGGCTCACGGCCGGCGCGGACAAGACCTTGCGCTTCTTCAACGGCGCGGATGGCAAGCAGACCGCGAGCTACACCACGAGCACCGCCGACCTCGCGGGCTTCGCGGTGCGGCCCGACGGTCAGGCCGTGATGACGACCAGCGCCGACGGCGTGTTGCGGTTCTGGCAAACACCGGCACAGGTCACGCGCTCGTTCCCGGCGCTCAAGGACGCCGTTACCGCGTTCTACTCGACCGCGGACGGCAACACGCTCATCATCGCCACCGCGGACAAGGTCGCAACGCTCGGCACGACGGCCAACAACGCCGCGGCCGGCACGTTCGCGGGCGCGAAGGGGAGCATCGACGCGATCACCCTCTCGCCGGATACCGCGACCGTCGCGGCCGGGTGCGCCGACGGCAGCCTGATCCTCTGGGACCGGCAGGGGAAGGTGAAGGCCGAACTGCCGGCGCACGCGGGCGGCGTGAGCGCGGTCGCGTACCACGCCTCGCAACCGCTGCTCGTGACCGCGGGCGCGGACGGGATGCTGAAAGGCTGGAAGCTGCCGCTCGACCCGAAGAAGCCGAAGGAAAAGGATAAGGACGGCAAAGAGAAGGACGTGAAGTTGACTCAGTTCGAGCTGAAGGCGCACACCGGGAAGGTGACCGCGGCGCTGTTCCACGCTCCGACCGGGCAGTTCATCACTGCTGGCGCGGACAAGCTGATTCGCGTGTGGGACGTGACCAAGCCGGAGAAGCCGGTGCGCGAGATCGGCCCGCTGCCCGCTCCCGCCACCGTGCTCGCGCTGTCACGCGACAACCTCACGCTCGCCGCCGGCGTTGGCAAAGACGTCCTGCTGTTCACGCACGGCGACGGCAAGGATGCCGGCAAACTCACGCAGCCCGCGGACGTGCTGAGCCTCAGCTTCAACGCAGACAAAACACGATTGTTGATCGGCCGCGCGGACAACGTCGCGGTGCTGGTCGAAGTCGCAACGGGCAACGTGTTCCAGGCGTTCCCGCACACGGGACCGGTTCGCGGGGTCGTGGCCCATCCGGGCACGCCGCACGTCATCACCGCGAGCGCGGACAAGAGCGTGGTCATTTCGCCCGTCACCTGCACACGCATCATCCCGCTGGGGGCGGGCAAGCCGGGGATCGCGATGTCGCCCGGTAGCGAGCGCGTGCTGAGCATCGGGCCGGGCAAAGACGTGACGAGCTGGAACACCGGCAACGGCACGAAGGAGAAGTCGTTCGAGGCCGGCGGCAACGCTAGCGCCGCGGCCATCTCGCGCGACCTCCAGCGCGTCGCGGTCGGCGGCTCGGACGGTTCGATCAAGGTGTACACCATCGCTGACGGCAAGCTCGTGGGCACAATCACTGCTGGTGCGCCGGTCGCGGAACTGGCGTGGCAATCGACCAACCCGCAAACGAACGGCGTGCTCGTGGGGCTGTTGAAGGACAAGGACAACAGCGCGGTCGCGTGGAACGTGGCGTTCCAGATCGGCCAACCGACCCCGCCGGAGTTCGGCCGGCAGATGCAGAGCTTCCCACACGCGGGCGCGGCCAGCGGCATCGCGTTCACCCCGGACGGCCAGTTCCTCACCGCGGGCGCGGACAAGCTCGCACGCCGGTTCCGCATCGCGGCCGACAACCCGGTGAAGACGTTGTCTCACCCGAACCTCGTCGACTGCGTCGCGTTCGACGACACCGGGGACCGACTCGCCACCGGCTGTCACGACGGCATCTTGCGCATCTACGACCTGCCGAAGAACACGCCGCTGAAGACGATCAACGCGCACGTCGTTACGATGCCGCAGCCGGTTCAGAACCCGATCTACGCGGTGCAATGGTCGCCGGACTTCAAGCAGGTCTTTTCCAGCAGCTACGACAAGAGCATCAAGCTGTGGGACGTGGCCGCGGGCACGCTGGTGCGCGAGTTCAAGCCGGCCCCGGACCCGGTGCCGGAGGTGCCGAAGAAGGACGAGAAGGCCCCGCCGCCAAAGAAGGACGAGGGACCGGTGGGCCACCGCGATCAGGTGTTCGGCATCGCGCTGTCCAAGGACGGCAAGTTCCTCGCGTCGTGTTCGAGCGACAAGAGCGTGAAGCTGTGGGACGTGGCGACGGCGAAGGTGGTCCGCGACTTCCAGAACCCGGACCTGAAACCGGTGTTCGCGGGTGAGGCCGCGCCGTCGCATCCCGGCTGGGTCCACGCGGTCCGCTTCTCGCCGGACGGCACGCAGCTCGTGACCGTCGGCGCGGCCCCGCGCGGCAAGGCGTACGTCGCGGTGTGGACCGTGGCCGACGGCAAGCGGCTGTTCGGTGCGGAGCGCGACCTCGGCCCGATCCACACGATGAGCCTGCTGCCCGACGGCACGAAGATGGTGATCGGCTACGCCGGCATCCCGCGCAACAAGCTCGAGCCCGGCGCGATGATCCTGAAGGTGCCGGGGAAGTGAATCTTGGCGAACGGCCGGTGTCAGCCGGCCTGTTCGTGTGCGTCGCTCTCACGGCCGGCTGACACCGGCCGTTCGCCGGGCCAACACATGTCAATCCGCACCGTGATCCTCGACTTCGGGAACGTGGTCGCGTTCTTCGACCACGGTCGCGCCATCGCGCGGCTCGATGACTTTACCGACATGGACCCGGTCGAGTTGGCGCTCGTGCTGTACGGCAGCGCGATCGAAGACGCCTACGAGCGCGCCGCCATCGACACAGACGAGTACGTTCGCGAAGCGCTGCTCAACGGCCGGCTGACGTGTACGAATGAGCAATTCCTCGCCGCGTTCGTCGACATCTTCTGGCGCAACGACGAGGTGTGCGCCCTGCTCCCCCGCCTCAAGCCCAAGTACAGGGTGCTGCTCGCTAGCAACACCAACGCGGCGCACTACGCGCACTACGTCAAGCAGTTCGAGTCCGAGCTGAAGCCGTTCGATCATCTCGGTACGTCGGTCGCGGCGAAGGCCCGCAAGCCGGAGTCGGCATTTTGCGCGCACATCCAGCAGTTCGCGCAGTGCGAACCGGGCGAGTGCCTGTTCGTGGACGACTTGCCGACGAATGTTGAGGCCGCCGAGAGGTTCGGTTGGAAGGGCGTGGTGTACCGGCCCAACGGCTCCCTGGCCGACAAACTGCGGGCGGCCGGCGTGGAGGTCGGTACAACGTGAGCATGGAGGAAGCGATGGACATTTTGCAGCAAGCCGACCCGGACGTGTTCGCGGCCGTGGGACACGAGCGCAAGCGCCAGCAGTTCGGCCTGGAGATGATCGCCAGCGAGAACTACACCAGCCCC
>SXHE01000066.1 GCA_005773755.1 Planctomycetia bacterium | reverse complement strand
CGCCGCCGGCTTTGCGGCGGCGGGTGAGGGGCAACCACGCACACGGACTTACCAGTTGGGCGGTGCAAAGGTGGGCTGAAGTCCCAAAAAGTACTCAGGTATTTCTGTCTGATTCGGTGTTGCGACATCACGGCCAGATCGTTGCGACGACGCCTGGATACGCCCCGCGAATCCAACCATCCCAGCCCCAGTTGTTTCCATTTACGTCCCGCCACACGTCAAGTTCGTTCGCCTCATCTGCGTAACCAGCGGCACGCAACCGGCAGACAGCTTCGTCCTTCGTCACGCGCTCATGCGTGTTCGGCTTCGGCTTCTTCCCGTCGTCATCTTCGGACTTGAGGAACGCATCGAGCCAATCCATGTTACTCTCCCGTGCGCGGTGCCGCCTGTTGGCGAGCACTTGGATTGATCGTGCCGACGAGAACCACCCTCATCGCCGCATACTTCACCACCACATCGCGCCCGCTGGCTCGTCCAACGGGCGCGTCACCCTACGCTCACTTCGGCAAATCGAGGTTGAGCGTGTTGGGGGTTTCGTGGATCTTGAGCTTGAGCGTGCTGGTGGCCGGGGCCGCGTAGATGGCGGGGGCTTTTGTCACGGTCACGGTGTAATCGTCGGCCGGCGCGCCGTCGAACTTGGCGTAGGTCGTGACCTGGAACCGGCCCAGGTCGTCGGTGCGGCCCTCGGCCACACGCGCGTAGGTCTTCTTCTCGGCGTCGTAGGTGTGTAGCGCCACGACCGCGCCGCTGACCGGGTCGCCGCCGACCGTGATGCGCCCGCTCACCGGGAACGTCGGCTTCATCTTGCGGTCCACGCCCTTCTCCGTGCTCTCCGGCGTCTTCAGGTTCGCGGGGAGGATACCGTCGAGCATGATGTTGGTGATGAGCGGCTTGTCCTTCTTCATCGTGATCCAGGCGACGTGGTCGAACTCGCCGTACTCGACGCCGCGAAGCCGGCTGCCGCCGCCGGTGGTCGCGAGCTGGTAGTATTCCGCGCCGTTGCGCTCGAAGGTCTGGTAGCGGTGAACGTGGCCCGCGAACACGGTGTACTTGCGTCCCATCAGCGCCTTCTCCACCGCGCCGAACCCGTTCTTGGTCAGGTCTTTCGCGGTCCAGATGGGCGTGTGCAGGAACACGAACGTCCACCGCACGTCCTTGTGCGCCGCGACCGTCTTCGCGACCCATTCCTGTTGTTCCTTGTCGATGGTGCCCATGTCCGGCGGGTTCTCGGAGCACAGCGAGAGGAACAGCACGTTCTTGTAGGTGAACGAGAAGTACCGCTTCCCGTACCGCTCGCCCCACTTGGTCACCATCGTCTTGTTGGTCACGTCGTGGTTGCCGGGCGTGTAGAAGAACGGCATCTCGAACTTCTTGACGTACCCGTCGAACTCGTCCCACTGGGCCTTGATCGTTTCTTCCTTTGTGGTGTACCCCTCGATCAGGTCGCCCACGGACATGACGAACTGCGGTTGCAACATGTTGATGCGCTGAACGGCCTGCGAGAACACCTTGTCGCGGTGGCCGCCGGTGCGGTCGCTCACCACGGCGAAGGTGAACTGGTCCGGGTCGTTGTTGAGCTTGAGCGAGGTCCACGGGTTCTTGTCCCCGCTCTCGATCTTGAGTTCGTTGGGGTCGCCCGGCGCGCGGGCTTCGAGCGAATCCGAGCGCGAGTACGCGAGCGCGCCGGCGATAAGCCCGGCGGTGACGAGACCGAACGCGAACTGTTTCATGGCAGCGGTTCCGGCAGTGGAGGGTGTGGAGGGTGTGGAGGGAGTGTACCGGATCCGGCGCGCGCCGCGGCGTGAAAAACGCACGAAGGTGGCCCGCGGCCCGGCTATTCCGGCAGGCTGATCGGGGGCAACTCGTTCGGCTCCTTCTTGATCGTAACGGAGAAGGCCGAGTTCTTGCTGTCGGTGAACTTACCCTTCAATTTGTCGCCTTCCCAGCGATTGGTGATGACGTTGAAGCGGGCCGGCCACTCGGCCGTGATCTTGTAGTCGCCGGCCGGGGCCCCGTCGCCGGGGTCGTAGGTCGAGAGCGTGAAGTTGCCCGCGTCGTCGGTCTGCCCGTTGGGGCAGTAGGCGTCCGTGCCCTCGGCGCTCGCGGGCCACAGGTAGACGAACACGCCCTTCGCCGGCTTGCCGCCGACGAGCACCTGGCCCTTCGCGGGGAAGACCGGCAAGCGGTTCGACTTCTTGCCACACCCGGGGGCCAGTCCCGCGGCCACAGCGAACAGAACGACGAGCGCGCCGAGGCGGCGCGCGGAGCGGACCTCCGACATCGCGCACCTCACTCGTTAACGACTTCGCCCTTGGCCTTCGTGACCATGAACGCGAACGTGCAGTTTCTCATGCTCTGCGTGATGAACCGGACCGAGCCGTCGGCCATGAGGACGTTGGACCCGTTGGAGTGGAACGAGTACAGCCCGCGGCCCCGTTCGTTGGTGCAGTTGACGACGCACGGGCCGGTGCTGCCGCTGCCGTCGGCGAGCGAGCCGGCGAACCAGCACTCGCCGTTGAGCGGGTCGCCCCAGCCGGCCCCGGACGCGATCGTGGAGGGGGCCACCTGTCGCCCGTTGCGGTACACGGCCGGCCGCCCCGCGAGTTCGCCCACGACGATGGTGTTCGAGGTGCCGTCGGCGATGGCGATGATCGGCGTCGGCACGTTGAACGACAGCGCGCCCTCGCGGTTGCTGCCGCCGGCGGGCGAGAAGCAGTTGTTCAGCACGTTGCCGAGGATGCCGCTGGTCGCGGTGTAGTCGCCGGCCCACGCCTGCCACGTCAGGGCCGGAAGCCCCGGCAGCGCCCCGGCGGGAATGTTCTCCGTGTACTGCCGCGCCGAGTTCGGGGCGGACGGGCACTCGTACATCTTCACCGACTGCGAGATCACTGCGATGTTTCCGGGGGTCATCATCGGTTGCAACATGTTGTACTGCCGGAACAGGTTGTCCTGTTCCATGTACGGCAACAGTTGCGTGCCCCAGGCGTGGCCGCCGTTCAGCGGCGACGGGGTGAGCGTCCACGACGGCGGGAGCGAGTCCTTGTTCACAATCGCGTAGTTGTGGAACGCCAGCCCTTGCTGCTTCAGGTTGTTGGAGCAGCGCATCCGCGCCGCGGCCTCGCGCACCTTCTGCACGGCGGGCAACAGCAGGCCGATCAGAATCGCGATGATCGCGATCACGACGAGCAACTCGATCAGCGTGAACGCACGCCGATCCGATGGACGGGACATTGCGAGTCTCCCGAACGAGCGGCCGGAGAGGGAGTGATGTGAATGGCCGCGATTGGGGTAGTAGACCAAACGCGGTCGCGGTTGGGAAGACCTCTCTTCGAGAAAGTCGGTCACTTCTCAGGAGCTTCGCGCGTACTTCGCCACAATCGCGCGGGCGGTCCGCAGGCCGTCCACCGCGGCACTGACGATGCCGCCGGCGTAGCCGGCCCCTTCGCCCACCGGGTACAGCCCCGGCACGCCGGGCGACTCGCGCGTGTCGTTGTCGCGGTCGATGCGCACCGGCGAACTGCCGCGCGACTCCGGGCCGGTCAGCACCGCGTCCGCCAGGAACCGCCCCTGCCACCGGCGGTCCATCTGCGGCAACCCGTGCGCGACCGCCTCCGCGACCACCGGCGGCAGCACCGCGCGCAGGTCGGTGGGCACCACGCCGCGCGGGTAGCTGCACGCGGGCACGCCACCCCCGGCAGGTCCCCGCAGGAAGTCGCGCGCGCGCTGAACCGGTGACCGGTACTCCGCGCCGCGGCCGATCTCGAACGCCTTTGCCTCGTACTTCTCCTGAAGCCGCATCCCGGCGAGCACGTCCGTGCCCTCGAAGTGTTCGACCGGCACCGTGACAACGAGGCCGCTGTTGGCGAACTCCGAGTCGCGCTTGCTCAGGCTCATGCCGTTCGTGGCGAAGTAACCCTCCTTCGACACGCTCGGAATGATGTACCCGCCGGCGCACATGCAGAACGTGAACAGGTCGTGCCGGCCGCTGGCGACGAGTGAGTAGTCGGCGTTGCCCAGCAGTTCCTCGAAGCGCTCGTGCCGCGGGCCGAATTGGACCTCGTTCACCACGTCCTGTCGGTGCTCGATCCGCACGCCGAATTGGAACGGCTTCGGCGTCATCGGCACCTTGCGCTCGGCCAGCATCCGGTAGGTGTCGCGCGCGCTGTGGCCGATGGCGAGCACGACCACCGACGCGGGGATGAACCCGCTGGACGTGTTCACGCCCGTGAGTCGACCGTTGGCGAGTTGCATGTCTTCGACGCGCGTGAGGAACCGCACCTCACCGCCCAGGTCTTCGATCCGCTGGCGGATCGCCTTCACGACCGCGGGCAGGCGGTTGCTGCCGAGGTGCGGGCGGTGGTAGTACAGGATGCTGGGTTTGCCCGGTTGTTGGCCCTTGCACTCCGCGAACAGTTCGAGCACGCGCAGCACATCGGGGCCGGTGCCACGGCAGGTGAGCTTGCCGTCGGAGAACGTGCCCGCGCCGCCCTCGCCGAACAGGTAGTTGCTCTCCGGGTGGAACGGCCCGCCGCCGTCGAACGATTTCACGTCGCGAATGCGGTCGTTCACCTTCGTGCCGCGTTCGAGCACGATGGGCTTGTAGCCGAGTTGCGCGAGGAAGTACGCACACACGAGGCCACCGGGACCGGACCCGACCACGACGGGGCGGTGGGGCAGGGGGGCGCGCCCGGTCGCCTCCATCGTGAAGGGCGGCTCCTCGTGCAGTTCGACGTGTTCGCTCCCGTGGGCGCGCGAGACGACCGCCCCTTCGTTGCCCTTAAGGCTGACGTCGAAGTTGTAGACGAACCGCAACTGGCGCTTGTCGCGCAGGTCGAGCGCCTTGCGCACGATCCGCCAGCGCGCGAGTTCGGAGGACGAAACGCCCAGTGCGCGGGCCAGGTGTGCGGGGAGGGTCGCTTCCGGTTCTTCGACCGGGAGGCGGAGATTAGAAACGCGAATGCTCATGAACGCATTCTAGCGGCCGGTGCGCGCGCGTAATATACTGACGTAACACCCTGCCCGACGACCGCTTCCGCCCGCAGCAGCTTTCCCGATCGAGGCCCCAATAATGCCGCGATTCCTCTCCCCTGTTCTGCCACTACTGGTTGTCGCGCTGTTGACGCTTCCGACGAGCGCCGCGCCGCCGGACGTCGCCCCGGTGCCGCGCCCGAAGGCCGCGCCGCCGGTGAAGGCGAACGCCAGCGGCATCGAGTACAACCGCGACATCCGGCCGATCCTCGCGGAGAACTGCTTCGCGTGCCACGGCCCGGACAGCGCCGCCCGCAAAGCGAGCCTTCGCCTCGACCTGCGCGATGCGGCCGTCGAGATGAAGGCCATCGTGCCCGGGAAGGTGACGGAAAGCGAGCTGATCCGCCGGATCATCACCGACGACAAAGCCGAACTGATGCCGCCGCCCAAGAGCAACAAGAAGCTCAAACCGGAGCAGATCGCGCTCCTCAAGAAGTGGGTCGAGAGCGGGGCCGAGTACCAGTTGCACTGGTCGTTCATCACACCGACGCGCCCGGTGCCGCCGGCGGTGAAGGACAAGGCGTGGGTGCGGAACCCGATCGACAACTTCGTGCTGGCGCGGCTCGAAGCGGCCGGGCTGAAGCCGGCCCCGGAAGCGGACCGGCGCACGCTCGCGCGGCGGCTCGCCTTCGACCTCACGGGGCTGCCGCCCGACCCGGCCGACGTGGAAGCGTTCGTCAACGACAAGTCCGACGTGTGGTACGAGAAGTATGTCGAGAAGTTGCTCGCCACGGAGCAGTGGGGCGAGCACCGCGGCCGGCACTGGCTCGACTACGCCCGGTACGGCGACACCCACGGCATCCACATCGACAACTTCCGCGAAATCTGGTCGTACCGCGACTGGGTGATCGGCGCGTTCAACAAGAACCAGCCGTTCGACCAGTTCACAATCGAACAGCTCGCCGGCGACCTGCTGCCGAACCCGACGCTCGACCAGAGGGTCGCGACCGGGTTCAACCGGTGCAACATCACTACCAGCGAGGGCGGCGCGATCGACGACGAGTACTACGCGCTGTACGCCCGCGACCGCACCGAGACGACCTCGCAGGTGTGGATGGGCCTGACGACCGGGTGCGCGGTGTGCCACGACCACAAGTACGACCCGGTTTCGCAGAAGGACTTCTACGCGCTGTCGGCGTTCTTCAACAACACGACCCAAAAGGCGATGGACGGCAACGTGCGGAACACGCCGCCGATCATCCCAGTGCCGCGGGCCTCGGACCGGCCGCGGTTCGACGTCATCGCGAAGGAATTGGACGGGCTGCGCAAGAACATCGACGGCCGGCGGACGGCGGCCAAACCGGAGTTCGACAAGTGGGCCAAGACCGCGACGCCGGCGACGGTGTTCGCAAAGAACCCGCGCGCCGGGCTGCACCTGCACGCCCCGCTGAACGAGGGCGTCGGCACCGACGCGCATTACTCCTTCGACGGCCAGGTGCGCAGCGCCGCCTTCGGTGACGCCTTCGGCTGGGCGGCCGGGTCGCGCGGCGGCAAGGCGTTCGCCGTGCAGCCGAAGGGCACGACCAACGCCCCGACCATCCCGGAAGCCGGCGACTTCGACACCAAGCAGGCGTTCACCGCCGGCGCGTGGGTGAAGCTGACGCGCAACAATACGACCGGCGCGATCGTCTCGCGCATGGACCCGAAGAGCAAGTTCCGCGGCTGGGACCTGTGGGTCGAGGGCAACAAGATCGGCACGCACATTATCAACGCGTTTCCCGAAGACGCGCTCAAGGTGGTGAGCACCATCGCCGTGCCCCTCAACCAGTGGGTCCACGTTGCCGTGAGCTACGACGGCAGCGCGAAGAAGGAGGGTGTGACGATCTACGTGAACGCGCGACCGCAAGGGGCCGCGGCGCAAAACGACACGCTCAAGGGGTCGATCAAGACCGAACAGCCGCTGTTGATCGGACAGCGCGGGCCTACCGACGGCCGGCTGGCCGGCGCGCACCTCGAAGACGTGCGCCTCTACGATCGCGCGCTGACCGCGGCCGAGGTCGATCAGTTGTCGCGCTACGGCGCGGCGGCCGACGCGGTCGCCAAGCCCACGGCGCAGCGCTCGCCGGCCGAACTGGACACCGCGTTCGGCTGGTGGCTCGGCACCTTCGACCAGCCGACCCGCGACCTCGAAACCCAGATCGCCAAGCTCCAGGCGGAAGAGGCCGTGCTGAAGAGCCGCGGCACCATCGCCCATGTGATGAACGAGAAGCCGGGGCCGGCGGAAGCGTACTTCCTCTTCCGCGGCGACTACGACAAGAAGCGCGACCTGTTGAAGGCCGATACGCCGAAGGCGATGCCGCCGCTGCCCGCGAGCGCCCCGCGCAACCGCCTCGGCCTCGCCCAGTGGCTGGTGTCGAAGGAGCACCCGCTGACGGCTCGCGTCACGGTCAACCGGTTCTGGCAGGAGGTGTTCGGCACCGGCCTCGTGCGCACCAGCGGCGACTTCGGCATCGCGGGCGAAGCGCCGAGCCATCCGGAACTGCTCGACTGGATGGCGGTCGAGTTCCGCGACCCGACGCCGGGCCTGTGCTGCGCCGATCCGAAGCCGTGGGACGTGAAACAGTTCTTCCGGCTCATCGTGACGAGCGCGACGTACCGGCAAGCGGCGGTCACGACGCAGGAGAAACTCGACAAGGACCGCGACAACCGGCTGATGAGCCGCGGCCCGCGGTTCCGCATGGACGCGGAGATGATCCGCGACAACGCCCTGGCCGCGAGCGGGCTGCTGGTGCGCAAGATCGGCGGACCGAGCGTCCGCCCGTACCAGCCCGACGGGGTGTGGGAAGCGGTCGCGATGATCGGCTCGGACACCCGCAACTACACCCGTGACACCGGCGAGAGTCTGTACCGGCGGAGCATGTACACGTTCTGGAAGCGGAGCGCGCCGCCGGCCGCGATGGAGGTGCTGAACGCACCGCCGCGCGAGCTGTGTACGGTGCGCCGCGACCGCACCAATACCCCGCTCGCCGCGCTGCTGACGCTCAACGACGTTCAGTTCGTAGAAGCGGCCCGCGTGCTCGCGGAGAAGACCGTCGCGGCCGATTCGACCGACGACAAGCGGCTCG
Organism: Planctomycetia bacterium; assembly: GCA_005773755.1. Taxonomy (GTDB): domain Bacteria; phylum Planctomycetota; class Planctomycetia; order Gemmatales; family Gemmataceae; genus Gemmata. Next base: position 3,160 of record SXHE01000066.1, on the reverse strand, counting down.
ACTTCCTCGCGAAGCGGATCGTGGCCCGCCCGTTCCGGGCCGAGGAACTGACCATCATCAAGGACAGTCTGAAAGACCTGCGGGCACACTACAAAGCGAAGCCGGACGAGGCCAAGCGGCTGATCGCCTTCGGCGAGTCCAAGCCCGATCCGAAGCTGGACGCGAGCGAACTGGCCGCGTGGACGATGCTCGCCAACCAGTTGCTGAACCTGGACGAGGTGCTGAATAAGTGATGAGAGAACTTTGAGGTCACAGATTGTGACCTCAAACGATCCGCGCAACTCCAAGATTAGGCGTTGGTTGCGATCTTGATATCGCAAACTGCGATATCAAGATCGCGTTCGGAGGTGTTGAGTGCCGCGCAAGAAAGCCAAGCCCGACGCCCTTGTTCCTGCGCCCGCAGATGTGGAGCGCCGTATTCATCTCGTTCGTGGCGTTCGAGTTATGATCGACGCAGAATTGGCTGAGTTGTACGGCGTCGCGAATAAAGTCTTAAATCAAGCCGTCGAGCGAAACGCCAAACGGTTCCCTCCCGATTTCTCCTATTTCCTGACAGAGCATGAGGTTGCAAACTTGAAGTCACAAATTGTGACTTCAAGTTTGGGCCACGGTGGGCGTCGAAAACCGCCGCGTGTGTTCACCGAAGAAGGTGTGGCGATGCTGTCGAGCGTGTTGCGGTCGGAGACCGCGGTGCGCGTGAACATTGCCATCATGCGGGCGTTCGTGCGGCTTCGACGTTTGCTCGCAACGCCCGGCGACTTAGTCACCCAAGTTCAGCAGTTGGCCGAGACCGTCAAGGTTCACGACACGCACATTCAGGCCATTATCGACGCGCTCCAGAAGATGTTGACGCCCCCGCCGGACGCGCCTCCGAAGCGCCGGATCGGGTTCCACGATTCGAGCACCGACTCTCCCACAGAGGACAAGAAATGAATCTCTTCGATAACCCGCACGCCCTCGAGCTGACCCGGCGGCACTTCTTCGCTTCCGGTGGGCTGTCGCTCGGGGCGATGGCGCTCGCCAGCCTCACCGGGCGCGCGGCGGAACAGTCGCCGATGCCGCGCGGCGGGGCGAGCACCGACACCGGCATCGGGGCCGCGCTGCCGAAGACGCACTTCCCCACCAAGTGCAAGAGCGTCATCTACCTGCACTGCGTCGGCGGGCCCGCGCAGATGGACCTGTACGACTACAAGCCCAAGATGATGGCCCAGGCCGAGAAGAACCTGCCGGAATCGATCCGCATGGGCCAGCGGCTCACCACCATGACTAGCGGGCAGGCCAACTTCCCGGTCGCGCCGAGCAAGTACAAGTTCGCGCAAAAGGGTAAGTGCGGGATGTGGATGAACGACGAACTGCTGCCGTACACCGCGAAGATGGCCGACGACATGGTGTTCATCCGGTCGATGCACACGGAGGCCATCAACCACGAGCCGGCCATCACGCACATGCAGACCGGGAACATGGTGACCGGGCGGCCGTGCCTCGGCGCGTGGACCAGCTACGGCCTCGGCTCGCTCAACCAGAACTTGCCCACGTTCGTCGTCATGGTCGCCAAGCCGAGCAACCAGGACCAGGTGCAGGCCATTTCCGCGCGGCTGTGGCAGTCCGGCTACCTGCCGGGCGAGCACTCCGCGGTGTCATTCCGGGCCGCGAACGACCCGATCCTGTTCATCAACAACCCGCCGGGCGTCTCGCCCGAAGTGCGACGCACCACCCTCGACGGCCTGAGCAAGCTGAACAAGCTCGGTCACGCACAGACCGGCGACCCGGAGACGCAGACCCGCATCGCCCAGTACGAGATGGCGTACCGGATGCAGTCGAGCGTGCCCGAACTGGCGGACCTGAACAAGGAGCCGTCGAAGGTGCTCGACCTGTACGGCCCGGACGTGAAGAAGCCCGGCAGCTTCGCCCACACCGCGCTCACGGCGCGCCGACTGGTCGAGCGCGGGGTCCGGTTCGTGCAGGTGTACCACAACAATTGGGATCACCACGGCAACCTGACCGGGCGCATGAAGGACCAGACCCGCGACGTCGATCAGCCGTGCCACGGGTTGGTGCAAGACCTCAAGCGCCTCGGCCTGTTCGACAGCACCCTCATCATCTGGGGCGGCGAGTTCGGCCGCACGATCTACAGTCAGGGCGGCATCCAGAAGGACAAGAACGGGATCGCCAACTACGGCCGGGACCACCACCCGCGCTGCTTCACGATGTGGATGGCCGGCGGCGGTACGAAGGGCGGCACGATCTACGGCGAGACCGACGACTACAGCTACAACATCGTCAAAGACCCGGTCCACGTGCGCGACCTGCACGCCACGATCCTGCGGCTGTTGGGCATCGACCACGACAAGTTCTCGTTCCGCTACCAGGGCCTCGACAACAAACTCGTGGGTGTCGAGAAGGCCCACATCATTAAGGAGCTGATCGCCTGATCGCGCTGTGCCCTCGGCGGTACTGTTCGCCGTCGTGCGCTGTTGAAATCGTGCCGGGCCGCTCGCGGTCAGTCGTTTCGACAGGGCACGACGCCCCCTTCTGGCTCACACACTGCGCTGCGCAGATTCTCGTAAAGTCTTGATGAAGCCCCTTGTGGCACTTCGCGCGCGCTCGATACACTTCGCGAACAGTCGCCCAATTTCTCTGGCCTCATCCCCTCCTGAGGTCCGCTCATGGCTCGTCACTCTGCTGCGCCCGCGCGGCGCACGTGCCGATTGCTCCAACTGGAGACGCTCGAAGATCGGAGCGTTCCCGCCGTCATCACCGTCACCAGCCTCGACGACAACACGACCGCGGATAGCGCGGTCACGTTGCGCGAGGCACTCCAGGCGGCCGAAACCGATAGCTCGGTAGACGGCTCGACCGCGGGCGCGGGCGCGGACACCATCGTCTTCGACGCCGGCCTGTTCGCCAGCGCCGACCGCGCGCTGAGCCTGAGCGCGTCGCCGGTGAACGATTCCACCAGCTTCGGGCCGAGCGCGTTCGTGGTCGGCACCGAAGTGAGCGTGGTCGGGCCGAGCGGGAGCAACGGCCTCACCATCGAGCGCGACAGTGGGGCGGTCGCGTTCCGCCTGTTCACGGTCAGGAGCGCGGGCAACCTCACGCTCAAGTACCTCACCCTGACGGGCGGGCTGGCGCAAGGCGGCGACGGCGGCGACGCGAGCGG
>SXHE01000679.1 GCA_005773755.1 Planctomycetia bacterium | reverse complement strand
GTCAGCCCCCTGTGTGTGGTTCGTGTCGTGCGCGTTTGTTTCACACACAGGGGGCTGACGCCCCCCGCTCAGAGTGGCCGCACTGTCCCGCACCACCTCATCCGTGATGCGCAGTTGTTCGACGGCATCGAGAATGCCCTTCTCGTCGATGCCGGTCAGCTCCTCGGCCTTCGCGCGAAGCAGCTCTTCGGGGAAGCCGACGTGCCCGTTGCCCGTTTCTTCCGACAGCACGTGCCGCACGGCCGCTTGCGCGCGGAACGGCGACTCGCGCGACAGGCCCAAGCTCAGCGCCACCTCATCGGACTTCTTGAACCCGATGCCCCAGATTTCGTTGCCCAGCCGGTACGGGTTCCGCTTGATCGCCGGGATCGGGTCTTCGCCCAGTTCCGTGAAGTACCGGTAAATCTTGGTCGCCAGTGCGGTGCCGATGGCGTGCGAGTGCAGGAACACCATGACGCTCCGCGCGCCCTGGTTCTCGGCCCAGCTCTTGCGAATCTTCTCGATCAGCTTCGGGCCGATGCCCTTGACCTGCGCCAGAAACGCCGGCGACTTGTCGATCACTTCGATGGTCTTGTCGCCGAACACCTCGACGATGCGCTTCGCGTACTTGGTGCCGATGCCCTTGACCAACCCGGACCCCAGATACCGTGCGATGCCCTCGGCCGTGTGCGGCGGGTTCGTCTTGATGAGACTCGCCTTGAACTGCTGGCCGTGGTTACGGTCCGTTGTCCAGTCGCCCTCCGCGGTGACGTACTCCCCCGCGACCACCTGCGCGCAGTGCCCGACCACGGTGACGACGTCGCGGTGCCCGCGCACGGTGACCCGCAGTACGCAGTACCCGTTGTCCTCGCTGTGGAACGTGATCCGCTCGATCACGCCCGTAATCTGTTCCGGCATGGAAGACCGCTGGGGGAATTGTCGAACCGCCGGCGTCAGCCGGCTGGGTAATGCGACTCGTACAACCCTGCCGGCTGACGCCGGCGGTTCGACAATTCACTGACGATACCCGCTGCGGGCGGAATGTCCAAGTCCGTGGCCGGTTCGTAGCACTTCCCCATGCGCACCGCGGGTCTGATTGTGCTGTACGTCGGGGCGGCCGTTCTCGGCTCGTACTTCGTCTTTCGCCCGACGTTCGACTCCGGGTTCGCCGCGATCCAGACCGAGCGCGGCGACGGGATGCTGAACCACTACCTGCTCGAACACTCGTGGCTCTCGCTCAGCGATTCCACCTACTGCGGCTCGTTCCTGTCGCCGCCGATGTACCACCCGGCCCCGCGGACCATCTACTACTCCGAGAACCTGTGGGGCGTGGCCCCGCTGTACTGGGCGCTGCGCCCGGCGCTGCCCCACGACCTCGCGTACATCTGGTGGCAGATCCTGCTGAACGCGCTGAACTTCGTCGCGTTCGCGGTGGTGGCCCGGTGGCTGAAGTGGCCGCACGTCGTCGCCGTCGGTGGGGCGTTCATGTGGGCGTTCGCGATGGTCCACGCGGACCAGATCAAGCACCAGCAGATGATCGGCCGGGCGTGGATGCCGTTCGCGGCGTACTACGCCATTGCGCTCGTCACCGCGCCCTCGGCGCGGGCGTGGAACCGGCTGTGCGGGTGCGTCTTCTTCCAGAGCCTCGCGTGCATCTACACGGGGTGGTTCCTGGTCGCGGGGCTGGTTGTGTTCGTGCCGGCGCTGGTGGCGCTCACGCCCGGTGCGGGCGGCGCGCTCCGGCAACTGGTGCGCGAGCGGCGCGGGGCGGTGCTGCGCGCCGGCGGGTTGTGGGGGCTGGCGATGGCGGCGCTGTTCGTGCCGTACCTCGTCGTGAACTTCGGGATCGGCCGCGTGTACGCGGAGACGTACAGCCTGATACCGACGCCGTCGGCGTGGATCACCGGGTCGCCGGGGTCGATGTGGTCCGACACCACCGCGCCGTACCGCGTCCCGGTGTACCTCGAGTGCTGGCTGTTCTCAGGGTTCACGATCTACGCGCTGATGCTGGCCGCGACCGTGAGCCTGCTGTTCTACAAGCGCGACGAGCGCCCGCCGGAGCGCGCGCTGATCGCCGCGGCGATGCTCACGGTGTTCGTGTGGGCGCTCATCACACTGACCCCTCGCGAGCAGGGCGATTCGCTGTGGCGCTGGGTCCGGTTCGTGCCCGGCGGCACCGCGATCCGGTGCGTGTCGCGCGTGTATCTGGTCGTGTACCTGTTCGGCGGCATCGCGGCGCTGACTTGGCTGACGAAGGTGACGGAGCGCATCTCACGCGAACGGCTGCGGTTCGCGGTGCGTGCGCTCGTGGTCGGCGCGATGATGTTCGAGCAAACGCGGTACGAGCAGCCGCACTTCGAGCGGAAAGACTTCTACCCGCTGGTGGACGCGACCGCGGCACAACTCAAGGGCGCGCAGGTGGGGTACATTGTGCCGGTGTTCGTGGACACGACCGGCTGGCTCGGCTACGGGGCGGACGGCGAGGTGTTCGCGATGTGGGTGGGCCTGCGCGCGAACGTGCCCGTGGTGAACGGCTACAGCGGGCGCGCCCCGAAAGGCTACCCGGAGTTCGGCACCCAACCCGACCACGAAACGCGCGACTGGCTGAAGGGCAAGTTCCGCGGCACCGTCCGCCGCATCGACCCGCGCGCGCCCGATCGCACAAGAGAGATTGTGGTGGAGTGATGAACGAGCCGGAAGCGTGAGCGACGGTTCGCGTTGTCCGTCGCTCACGCTTCCGGCTCGTCGAATCCCAGCGAGCGGCGCGGCGTCAGCCCGCCGGTTGCCTTTCACCAGAACTTCCACCACGGACGTCGGCGTTCTAACATCGCCCGCTCCTCGGAGAGTCTGGCGATGATCTCCTCGTCGGTGCCTACTGTTTCCTCTGGCGACAGGTCATCGGGATACCGTAACACGCCTAACTGAATAGCAACACGGTGTCCCTGCCGTGCGTGGTTTTGAGCTTCGGGCAGAGTGCGGCAATAATACACGAACTTCTTGCACCGCCCGCAGCGCCGCACCGCGTTGTCTGCGGTGGCCTCCAAGCTCTCCCACTGTTTCGGGCAGTGAGTTTCAAAGTCGTCCTCACAGTTCTCGATCTTCGGCCGGTCGAAGATCGAAACCCAGTCGGGTTCGAGCGATTCGCGCAACTCACGAAGTCGCGATTCGACCATTCCCCATTCCGAGTCGGTGTTAAGATGTTGACCGCGCCGAACTTCCAACCGGAGGAACTCGGCTCGTGGGTCGTCGTGTTCGTCCAACCAGTCGGCGTACACGAGCCACGCGCTCAGTTCGGCCGGGTTCGACAGAATGGTGCGAATAAACGCGCGATCCTCGACGGTGAACATGACCCGAACTCCGGGTACACTCGTGGCGGCTTCTCTCCCAGCATACCAGAGGTACGCCATGAACCCCACACGCCGCGATGCGCTTGCCGCTGCTCTCGTCGCCACAGCCACAGGGGGCTTACGCCCCCCGCTCAGAGGGGCCGACGAAAACAAGCTCACGCTCGCGACGTTTGACGCGGAGGTGACGGTCCCGCTCGGCCACCCGTGCATGGGCGGCGGCATCGCGCCTGCGAAGGAGATCGTTGACCCGCTGTTCGCATATGGGTTCGTGCTGCAAGGAGCCGGGAAGCCGGTGGTGTTCCTCGCGCTCGACTGGTGTGAGATTCGCAACGGCGCGTACGACCTGGTCCGCGAGAAGGTCGCGAAGGCCGTCGGCACCGACGCCGTGCGCGTCATGCTCTGCGCGCTCCACCAGCACGACGCGCCCATCGTCGATCTCGAAGGGCAGCAGATGTTGGAGAAAGCGAAAGCGAAAGGCGCGATCTGCGACCTGGCGTTCTTCGAGAAGGCCGTGGGTCGCGTGGCCGACGCCGCGGGGAAGTGTCTGAAGGCCGCGAAGCCGGTCACGCACATCGGCACCGGCGAGGGGAAGGTCGAGAAGGTCGCGTCGAACCGCCGGTACTTCGACGCGGACGGCAAGGTTCATTTCAACCGCACCAGCGCGAGCCGCGACCCGAAGGCGCGGGCCGGTGAAGACGGCACCATCGACGCGATGGTGAAGACGATCAGCTTCTGGAACGGCGACACCGCGCTGTGCGGGCTGTCGGCGTATGCGGTCCACCCGATGAGCTACTATGGCAAGGGCGGTGTCAGCGCGGACTTCGTCGGCATGGCCCGCAAGCGGCGGCAGGCCGACACGCCGGGCGTCATGCAAATCTACGCCAGCGGGTGCAGCGGCAACGTGACCGCGGGCAAGTACAACGACGGCGACCCGAACAACCGGCCCGTCCTCGCGGACCGCATTCACGCGGGCATGAGTGCCGCGTGGAGGGCCACCAAGAAGACCGCGCTCAAGGACGTGACGTTTCGCTCCGTTCCGTTGACGCTGGAAGCTCGCACCTCCGAGGGCTTTTCCGAAGAGGCACTCACGAAGCGTATGAAGGACGACCCGAAGCCGTTCGGTCAGTGCCTCGCGGCGCTCGGCCTCAGTTGGAAGAAGCGGTGCGACGCCGGGAAGCCTATCGATCTGCCGGTACTCGACTTCGGCGGCCCGTGCATCACGCTGCTGCCCGCGGAGAGCTACGTCGAG
>SXHE01000678.1 GCA_005773755.1 Planctomycetia bacterium | reverse complement strand
GCTCATGCTCCGCCCCGACCCGGTGGGCAGCACCGCGGTCGCGGCCCAGCCCGAACCGCTGTCGGCGGACCTCGCGCTGGTCCCGGCCGACGCGGTCGGGTTCGTCCACTTCCGGCTCGCCGACCTGTGGAAGAACGAGGTCATGGCCGGGTTCCGCAAGACCTGGGAGAAGGCCGGACCGAAGGCCCTCGAAGCGCTCGACAAGCAGTTCGTGCCGGCCCCGTCCACCATCAACCGCGGCACCGTGTTCGTGATGATGGACGAGAAGAAGCGCCCGCAGCCGGTCGGGGTGCTCGCGTTCTCGTCGCCGTTCGACCCGATGGCCGTGGTGAAGGCGTACCTGCCGAACCACACCACCGAGAAGGCCAACGGGAAGACCGTGTACCGCAGCCCGGACGCGCCCGTCGAGTTCTACTTCCCGGACAACAAGCACATCGTCATCGGCGTCGAAGGGTCGCTCGACCTGTACCTGGCGAAGGCCCCGGCGAAGGACGGCCCGCTGGCCCCGGCCCTGAAGCTGGCGTCCGGCGGCACGAAGGTGCTGGTCGCCAGCGCGGACATTTCCGCCCTGCCGATCCCGGCCGAAGTGTTCGAGCAGGTGCCGGCCGACGTGCGGCCCATTCTCAAGGCCAAGCAGCTCACGATCGCGGTGGATCTGGGCAACGACGCGCGCCTCGACGTGCGCGCCGCCTACGCCGACCTCGCCGCCGCGCAGGACGCGGAGAAGGCCGTGAAGGCGCTGGCCGACCTGGGCCGCACGGAGCTGGCGAAGATGAAGAAGGACTTGGAAGCGAAGATCCACAACCCGGACCTGAAGACCCCGCGGCCCGGCTCCGACCTGCCCGAAGCCATCGGGCTGGTGTTCGCACTGGGCGCGGTGAACCGCCTGGACGAAACGCTCGCGGACCCGAAGTTCATCACCCGCACCAAGAACGAACTGGCCCTCGAAGTGCCGATGCCGAAGGAATTGCTGGCGCTGGGCGGCACGATCGTGGCGGGGGGCGCGGCGCTCCTGATGCCCGCCGTAGCGAAGGTGCGCGAGGCCGCCGGCCGTGCTTCCAGTTCCAACAACCTCAAGCAGCTCGGGATCGCGATCCACAGCTACCACGACGCCAACGGCGTCATGCCCAGCGACATCCTCGACAAGAACGGCAAGCCGATCCTGAGCTGGCGCGTCGCGATCCTGCCGTACATCGAGCAGGATAACGTGTACAAGGGGTTCAAGCTCGACGAGCCGTGGGACAGCGCGAACAACGCCAAGTTGTCGCAGGTGAAGATCAAGACGTTCATGTCGCCCAGTGAGGGCACATGGGTACACAAGGACGACGCGCAGTGGGGCGTCACCAACTACCGCGGGATCAGCGGGCCGGGGACCGCGTTCGAGGCCAAGGGCAAACTCAAGTTGAACGACTTCACCGACGGCCTCTCGAACACGGTCATGGTGATCGAGACCGCGCAGGGCGTGCCGTGGGCCAAGCCGGGCGATTTCCCGTTCGACCCGAAGAAGGACCTGCCCAAGATCGAGGCGCTGGGCGGTAAGAACGTGTTCCAGGTGCTGCTCGGCGACGGGTCCGTGCGCGCCCTCGACGTGAAGACGCCGGCGAAGACGCTGAAGGCGTACTTCACGCGCAACGGCGGCGAGGTGATCGACGACAAAGAGAAGTAGCGGGTACTGTTGCGAAGCCGCAAGCGCCCCGCCGCTTGCGGCTTCGCCCGATTTCAGCTTGAAGTCCCCTCCTCGAACCTCGACACTGAACACCACGAACCCACCTCCTCTCGTGGAGTGCCCCATGCTCTCAAGCACCCTCGCGCGGCGCGGCGGGCGCGCGGCCCTGTGGCTCGTGGTCGGGCTGCTGGTCGGCGGCACGGCCGGCGCGCTGGGCGCGTACCTGCTGAAGCGCGGCAAGGCCGGCATCCCCGGCGGGCCGCGCCTCGGCCCGGCCGAGGAGATGATGCTGATCCCCGGCGAGGCCAGCGGGTTCATCCACGTCCGGCTCCGCGATGTGTGGAACACGGAGGGGTTCACCGAGTTCCGCAAGATCGTTGACAAGGCCGGCCCGCAAGCGAAGGCCGTCCTCGACGACAACTTTGTGCCCGCGCCGTCGAGTATCGACCGGTTGACGCTCGTGTTCGTCAGCTCCCCCGCGCCCAAGCAAGCGCCCGTTGTGCCCAAAGAGACGGCACCGGCCCCGAAACTGGGGAAGGAGCCGACGCAACCACGCAAGAACGCCCAACCGCCCAAAGGCAAAGGCGGGTTTCAGCCGCCACCGCTGCCGCTGCCCGGTAAGGACGGGTTGCCCCCGTTCGAGCCGCCACCGCCCCGCGTCGGCGGCATCGACAACTTCCTCCCCGACTTCCCGACGCCGTCCCTCGGTGGCGACCTGAACGTGGTCGTGATCCTCGCATTCAGCGCCCCATTCGACGCGAACAAGGTGCGCGACACCTACTTCAAGAATGCCGAGAAGAAGACCGTCGGCAGTCGCGAGTACTGGGACGACACGGTCGCCAGCGCCGCGGTCCACTTCCACGGCGACAGCACGATGGTGATCGGCAGCAACGCCGCGATGAAGCTGTACCTGACGAAGCTGGGCACCGCCGGTGGCCCGCTCACCACCCCCGCGAACCTGGCCCGCGAGGGCGGCCGGCACGTCGTCGCCGCGATCAACATCAGGCAACTCGGCATCCCGACCAACGGGCTAGACGGCGCACCGGAAGAGTTCGCGACGGCCGCGAAAAACCTGAAGGCCGTGCTGAAAACCGAGTGCCTGACCATCGGCCTCGCGCTGGGGGAAGACACCAAGATCGATTTCCGCCTGAAGTACCCCGACGAGACCGCCGCGACGGACGCCGAGACCGCGCTGCGGAGCCTGGCGAAGTTCGGCCGCGAGAAACTGGCCGAGCCGAAGAAGATGATGGAAGCGCAGCTCAACGGCCAGCCCGGTGCGCCGAAGCCGCGCCCGCTCAGCGATCTGCCCGCCGCTATCGGCGCGCTGTTCGGCCTCGGGTCGCTCAACGCGCTCGACGAGTGGCTGGCCGACCCGCCCCTGACCCGCGACGGCAGCGAGGTCGTTCTGGGCGGCAAGGTGCCCTCGTTCACCTCGATCTCCGCCGCGGCCGCGGCCGTGTCGGTGGGTCTGCTGCTGCCCGCGGTGCAGAAGGTGCGCGAGGCCGCCGCCCGCATGAGCAGCAGCAACAACCTGAAGCAGATCGGCCTCACGTTCCACACTTACAACGACATCTACAACAAGTTGCCGATGCCCGCGTGGACGCAGCCGCTCGACGGCCCACCGAAACCCGGCGGGCTGAGCTGGCGCGTCCACCTGCTGCCCTATCTGGACCAGGACAACCTGTACAAGCAGTTCAAGCTCGACGAACCGTGGGACAGCACGCACAACATCAAGCTCGCCGCGACCATCCCCAAGGTCTACGTGAGTCCGAACGCGCCGCCACTCACGCCCGGCGCGAACGGGGCACAACTGACCTACTACAAGATCCTCACCGGACCGAACGCGGTGTTCAACAGCCCGACCAAGTACACCGTCGCCAACATCCCCGACGGCAGTTCCAACACGATCTTCGTGATTGAAGGCGGCGCGCCGGTGATCTGGACCAAGCCGGATGACTTCGTGATCGACGCCAAGCGCCCGCTGCCCGACATGAAGCTCGTCGGCAACTCGCGCGTCAACGTGCTGCTGGGCGACGGCTCGGTGCGCAATATCGACCTGAACACGATCAGCGAGCGCACGCTCCGGAACGCGATCCAGCCCGACGACGGCAATGTCCTCGGCAACGACGGGTAACCCCACCCCACCGCGCGCGCCGCACCGCGCGTGCGGCGCGCGCGTTGTGAGTCCCAACATGCCACTTCCGCTCTCGCGCCGCGAAATGCTGCTCCGTTCCGCCAACGGCTTTGGGGCCGCCGCGCTCGCGGCCCTGCTCGCCGACGACGGCCGCGCACGGGGGGCCGATGCCCCCACGAAGGCCGACCCGTTCGCGCCCAAGAAGCCGCACTTCGCGCCCAAAGCGAAGTCCGTCATCGTCCTGTTCATGGACGGCGGGCCGTCGCAGGTGGACACCTTCGACCCCAAGCCGGCGCTCGAGAAGTTCCACGGCAAGCCGTTCCCGGTGAAGGTGGAACCGACGCAGTTCAATGCCGTCGGCAACACGCTCGCCAGCCCGTGGAAGTTCAAGAAGTACGGCGAGTGCGGCCTGCCCGTTAGCGACCTGTTCCCGCACGTCGGCGCGCGGGCCGACGACCTCACCGTGATCCGCTCGATGGTGTCCAACTTCTCCGAGCACACCAACGCCAACTACTTCTGGCACAGCGGCCACGGCCAGCAGGGGCGACCGAGCTTCGGGAGCTGGGTCACTTACGGCCTGGGCACCGAGAGCCGCGACCTGCCCGGGTTCGTGGTGCTGGGCAGCGGCATGACCCCGCCCGGCGGGGCCGACTGTTTCGGCAACGGGTTCCTCCCGGCCGCGTACCAGGGGTCGCAGTTCCGCGGCGGCGCGAACCCGGTCGCCGACATCACCCCGCCCGGCGGTGAGAGCGCCAAGACCCGCGGCGCGAAGCGCGACCTGATCCGCAAGCTCGACGCCGCCGCCCGCGCGAAATCCGGCGACGCCGACCCGCTCGACGCGGCCATCGCCAACTACGAGCTGTCCTTCCGAATGCAAACCGCCGTACCCGAACTCGCGGACCTGAGCAAGGAGACCGAGGAGACGCAGAATCTCTACGGCCTCGACGACAAGAAGACGGAAGTGTTCGGCCGGCAGTGCCTCATCGCCCGCCGGCTGGTGCAGCGCGGTGTCCGGTTCGTCGAACTGCTGTGTCAGAACCTGGGCCACGACCGCTGGGACCAACACGGCAACCTCAAGCGCGGTCACGAAGACAACGCGAAGGCCGTGGACAAGCCCATCGCCGGGCTGCTCGCCGATCTGAAGCGCACGGGGCTGCTCAAGGACACGCTGGTGATCTGGGGCGGCGAGTTCGGCCGCACCCCGGTGGCGCAGGGCGGCGACGGCCGCGACCACAACCCGTACGGCTTCACGATGTGGATGGCCGGCGGCGGCACGAAGGGCGGCACCGTCGTGGGCGCGACCGACGACTTCGGCTACCACGCGGTGCAAGACAAGGTGCAGATCCACGACCTGCACGCGACCGCGCTGCACCTGCTGGGCTTCGACCACAAGAAGCTGACCTACCGGTTCGGCGGGCGCGACATGCGCCTCACCGACGTTCACGGCGAACTGGTCGAGAAGGCTTTGGCCTGAAGGCAGCGGACCTCACGCAAAGACGCAAAGAAGACAAGAGAAAACAGAAGATTCAGTTCAGAGGAACACCCAACCACATACCCGGCTGAGTGCCTTCTGAACAACTCTTCTCTCTTGTCTTCTTTGCGTCTTTGCGGCTTTGCGTGAGATCACCGGCGTCAGCGGCCGAAGTCCACTCGCACCACTTCGCCCGGCATGCCGGTCACGTCCTTCGACAACTCTACCACTTGCCCGCGTTCCACCCACCGCGCCGTGACCGTGTACTTGTACGTTTGACCCGCGGCCAGCGGCGGCGACTCGAAGGTGCGGTCGGTGCCGGTCTGCGCGGTCTTCTTGCCGTCCACGAACACCTCGGCCGCGGGTTGGGGCACGCGCACCGAGATCACGAGGCTGCCGCCGTTCTTCGCAGCGGCATCAGGCGAGCCGGGGGCGTTAGCCCCCGGAGGTCCGAATTGCTCGACCACCGGCCACGCGGACACCGACGGGTGCCGGGGCCGCGGCGACGCGACGTAGATGCCGACCCAGCCGTACCCGGCGAAGCCCGGCGCGAGGGTGCTGCGGTACTGGCGCACGAGGTCGTTATTGCCGAACACACCGGGGATGGGGCCGTACACCGGGACCGGCGGCCCGTACAGGCTCAGGCCGTTCGACCACGAACTGCCCGCGCGGCCAGAGTAGCCGAACCAGCCCGGCCCGTAAAAGCCCGGATAGCCGTAACCGCCGAAGGAGTTGTAGCGCAGAGGTGACGGGTAGCCGACGAACGGGCCACCGTCGAGACCGGGGTAGCCCCACGGCGGCGCGACCCGCGGGCCGTAGGGATAGCCGAAGTTGCCGACGCCGACACCCACGCCGACGTGTGGCTGCGCGTTCGCGGAACCGGGCAAGAGCACGCACACAACAACCGCCGACCAGACCGCGCGAGTAAGCATCAGACGACCCTCCGCGAACTTCCCCACATCAACGCATCGACCCGCCGGGGCGTTGCGCTCACCGGCGGGTCGAGGGATGTTCGGTCGGGGTGTGTCGGGTTACGGCGCTTGTGGCGCGGGCGGCGGAACCGGCACGGCCTGCGTGTTCGCCCTCGTTGGCGCGATCGCGATCAGCCCGCGGACCGCACCCAGCCGGCCGTCGGCGGTGTGCCCGGCGACGACAAACTGGTAGCCGC
>SXHE01000065.1 GCA_005773755.1 Planctomycetia bacterium | reverse complement strand
TCCCGCTTCATCTCCACCATGCGCTTGGCCTTTTCGAGCACGATCTCCGAGATGTGGATGTGCTCCTCGGGCGGCTCGTCGAAGGTGCTGGCGACCACCTCCGCGTTCGAGCTTTGCACCAGCCGCTGCATCTCGGTCACTTCTTCGGGGCGCTCGTCCACCAGCAGCACGAACACGTAGGCGTCCGGGTGGTTCTTGATGATGGCGTTCGCCATCTTCGCCAGCAGGATCGTTTTGCCGGTGCGGGGCGGGGCGACGATCCGCCCGCGCTGGCCCTTGCCGACGGGCGTGACCAGATCGACGATCCGCATGGAGATTTCGTCGGGCGTGGTCTCCAGTTTGAGCCGCGCGTTCGGGTGCAGCGGGGTCAGGTCGCCGAACCCGGTGATGCCCGCGCCCTCGTCCGGGTGCTTGTTGTTGACCAGCTCGATCTGCATCAGGGCGAAGTTGTCCTGGTTCTCGATCGGCAGCCGGATCGGGCCTTCGACGATCAGCCCGGTCTTGAGGCTCATGCGCCGAATCTGGCTCGGTGAGACGTAAATGTCTTCCGGGCTGGCGAGGTAGTTGTGGGCCTGGCTGCGGAGGAACCCGTAGCCGTCGGGCAGCACCTCGAGGGTGCCGGACCCGCGGACCACTTCGCCGCGCTCGATCTGCCGGCGGACCACAGCGACGATCATCTGCGCCCGGCTCATGCCGGTGTGCTCGCGGATGCCCTCGCGCTCGGCGAGCGCGAACAGTTCGGGCATGGGCATCCGGTACAGGTCGTCGAGCCGGGAGCCGACGCCGACCTGACGCGGGCGCTCGGCGCGCTCGACCCGCTCGCGCTCGGCGCGCTCTCCGCGGTCGGCCTGTGACGACACGGGCGGCGCGGCCTGAACGGGCGGCGGCGCGGCCTGCGAGGGCGGAGGGGGCGCGGCACCCGGTGTGGGGCCGGCACCGTCGGCGGGCTTGCGGAACGGCCGCTTGGCGGCTGCGGCGCGGAGAAGTGAGGGGCGCGGCAGTGGCGACCCTTCGACGCCCTTGGCGTCGGGCATAGCAGATCCTCAAACAGAAGGGAAAAGGGTGACCGGCAGCGGTGATCGCGGTCGGTCAGAAGCGGCTCATCGCGACGGGGCGGATGTGCCTCGAAACGGGCCTCAGGGGACCGATCCCCCGCGACCCCGAACAACCGTCAGTCGGCCAAAAAGTTCATACGGAAAGAGGGTTCGCACAGACTTCCCCCAGACCTCTGGGGCGGACCGTCAGCCGTTTAGCGGGCGGACAAAGGGAACACAGCGTTGCGGCGATACAGTGACAGATAACGGGTGGGGAAGTCAAGATGCGTTGTGAGCCGTCTTTAGTTGGTCACGACGCGAGAAAGTGCGGTCACTACTTACCGGGAGTTTACGCCATCCTTTTGGGGCGTCAACAGGATTATAGACCCGCGGCCAAGAAAAATCCAGGCCGCGGGCCGGAACAATACCATTTCGCCCGACCTACACCAGTTCGCCGCGATCCGTTTTCCGCACGCCGGCGGCCTTCGCGGGGCGCAGGCGCGGCTCGCACCCCGTGGGCAGCGTGCGGTCGTACATCTTGCTCCCCGGTTCGTTGCGGTACACCTGCCGGTGCAACCCGCCCACTACTTCGCACAGGCGCTCCGGGGTGAACGCCGCTTCGGGTGTGTCCAGCGGTTTGATGAACAACTGGAGCGGCACCGGCGGCGCTTCGTCGTCCTCCTCGTCGAACGCGAAGTTCGGTGAGAGGAAGTCCACACCGTCCACCCACAGCCCGCCGACGCGGTCGAACAGGCGAGTACGCGCGGTCCAATTATCCCAGTCGGCGGGCGGCGACGCCGTGTCCGGGCGGTGGCTCTCCCAGATCACGAACGGTAGGCTCTCGCCCAACTCGCCTGCCGCGACGCGGAGCACCTTGAAGAACTGGTCGTACAGCCGCGCGCCAACGCCCATGCGCCGGGCGCGCTCGTCCACGCCGACGTAGCACAGGTAGCCGCCGTAGCCCGGCAGCAGCGCCCCGTACACATACCCCGCGAGCGCGTCGGGGTTGTCCTGCTCGCCCTCGGGTGCGGCCAGCAACAGGTGCCGGCTCCACCCGCCGGGTCGCGGCTTGCTCTTCGTGCGGTCCTGAACGGATTGCTCGATCCACATCCACGGAATGCGTTCGTCGGCGGTCAGCGTGCGTTCGTAGAGTTGCTTCGCAGCCCCGACCACGGGGTCGGCCACGTCGAACGCTTCCCACACCACGACTTTCGGCGGCACCGGCACAGCGGCCGGGCCATTTTGCTGCAACTGCACAAAGCACCTCTCCTTACGCTTACCCGCGGGTCCGTCAGAAGGGGCCACGAGTGCTTCAGATGAAGGCCCGTGCCGCGGTTCACTTGGGGTTCGGTAATATCGGTTCGCGGCCCCCTGATTGCCCCTGGGAGCCACCGGTATTCTACCAGAGGTTTCGATTTTCCCCCCGTTGGCGCGGGTCGGGCGAGGGTCTAAGTTACTCAAGGTGTCGCGCGAATGTCGCCACAACATCAAGCCCGGTGGGGAGTCCCATGAACGCCAACGGCGATCAGAAGCACACTTACAATTACCCACGACCGGCCTTGACAGTGGATGTGGCGATCGTGACCCGTGAGGCGAAACCGCGGGTGCTTCTGATCCGGCGCAAGAAAGACCCGTTCGCCGGAAGTTGGGCACTGCCAGGGGGTTTCGTCGATGAGAACGAGCGACTCGCGGACGCGGCGCGGCGGGAACTGGTCGAAGAGACGGGCGTGACGGTGGCCGATCTTGAGCAACTGTATACGGCCGGCGATCCGGGCCGCGACCCGCGCGGCTGGACGGTCAGTGTGGCGTATCTGGCACAGGTGGACCCGGCGGCGCTGAAGCCGGTCGCGGCCGACGACGCCGACGAAGTGGGCTGGCACCCGCTGGACGCGCTCCCGGCGCTGGCCTTCGATCACGCGATGCTGCTGGCTCGCGTGCGGGCGCGGTTGGACGAGCGCAAGGAGTAGGCGAACGGCCGG
>SXHE01000064.1 GCA_005773755.1 Planctomycetia bacterium | reverse complement strand
GGCGGTGAGCGCGTTGCAGGTGCTCAAGCCGGGCGAACCCGATGAGCCACTCAAGGCACGAGCCGATGCCCTCAACTGGGACATCGACCGCGCCGTTAAGCTCATTACCGGCTGATGCCTACGACTTTGCAATCGGCCTAGTCCGAACCCGAAGGCGCGGCCTCAGTCCGCGGTGCCGAGGGCGCTGATCGCTTCGGCCGCGGTGTCGTAGAGCGCCCAGTACATTTCCAGGTTGGTGATCCGCAGCAGCTCGCGGATGTTCGGGTTCACGCCGGCCAGAACCAGTTCGCTGCCGCGGGCGGCGAGCAGGTGGTGACACCGCAGCAGGAAGGTGATGAACGCGGAGCCGAAGTACGACACGGCCGACAGGTCGACGATGATCTGGTTGGGCGGGTCTTCCTTGAGCGGCGCGAGCACCAGTTCTGCCGCCGGTTGGAGCAGCGTTTCGGGCAGGTCTTCGACCTGCGGCGACGGAACGATCACGGCCACGTCGCCGTGCCGCTTGACTTGAAAGAACTCGTTGGTCAGGTCCGCGTCGGTTGGCATAAGCGGAAACCCAGAAGGACGGGGCAGCGAGCGCCGGCGGCGCACACCCAAGTTAGCCGGTTGCGGGTGTCGAATCAAGCGCCCGCCCCGCGCCGGGCCGCGGGGCGAAAGATTTTCGCAGTTGGCGTTGACAACGATTCGCCCCGCGCTCACTATAGGCGGTGTTCTGCCTCTTCTCTGTTCCGGCCCCACCATATCGCGGCGCGAGCCGAGTTATGGTGGGGTTTTTTCGTGCGCACCAAAACACCGCGGCCCGTGAGCGTCGTGCTCACGGGCCGCAGCGTTTCAAGGAGTTCGGTGCCCGGTTAGCGCCAGCGGACGGCGAAGCACGAGTTGCCCAGCACGACCAGTTCGCGCTCTTCGACGCCCTGGTTTTCGAGCGTGTCGAGCAGGTCTTCCGCGTCGCACAGGGCGGCCACGGTCGTCAGGTGCCATTCGGTGCGGATCGGCGACGCGTGGTGCCGGCCGGAGGCGATCGTTTCCGCGCTGGCGTGGGCGTTCGCGAGGGTCGTTTCGCCGGCCAGCGCCTCCGCGGGGCGGGCGGTCGTGACCACGGCGTCCACCGCGATCACGGCCAGGGCGATTCCGGTAGCAGTCAGGAGGGTGAGCATCATGTCGGTGCCCTCGTCGGGGTGGCTCTTGGAGGTAGCCGAACCGTAGAACAGGAATCTTCCGAAAAACCAGAAAAACGCGCCGAACGCGCGGAATCCGACAGCGGGGTACTTGCGGACAGAAACTCTTCAATCGGGCGCGAATTGCCGAACGTAAAAGCCCGTTTCTGGGAGCCGTCTCTGTCGGGAAAGCGGACATCCTGTTCCCAAGTTGGCACCGGCGCGAACGCTCCGGTTGTGCGGATGCGACCGGGGGCACTCGGGCGCTGTGCCGGCGCTGCCGCGAGGCGCGGCTGACTCCGGCCCGGTTCGGCGACATACTGAAGGGAATTGTCCGAGTGGGTTCACGGAGCCGCCATGCTTCCGGTCGTCGCCCTGTCGCTGTTGCTCGCGCCCGGTGGCGACCCGGTCGGGCCTAAGGTGTACCAACCCGTCTACGTCCCGACCGACGCGCCGTTCGGCTACATCTACCAGCCGTCCTATGACGTGCAGCTCGCGCCGCGCGGCACCGCGCGCCTGTACCAGCCGAAGGCCGGCGACGTGCTCCTGATGAGCGACACTACGCTCTTCTGGACGGCGCTCTACCGGTTCGCGCTCAGCGGGCGGCCCGGTCACAGCGGGATCGTGGTGACGATGCCCGACGGGAAGCTCGGCGTGCTGGAAGCCGGGTTCAGCGACACCACCTGGACGCGCATCACCCCGCTCGACTACCGGCTCGCGCTGTTCCCCGGAACCGTCTGGGTGCGCGAGCGCCGGGTTCCGCTCACCCCGGAGCAGGACGCGCGGCTGACCGCGTTCGCGCGCGCGGCGGAGAACAAGCCCTACGCGATCGGCCGGTTCGTGTTGCAGGTCACGCCGTTCAGCGGGCGCGGGCTGCTGCGCACCGCGTTCGCCAGCGGCCCGCGCGGGCCGGGGAACCGGCTGTTCTGCGCGGAAGCGATCACCGAGAGCGCGGCTTTCGCCGGGCTGATCGACCCGCGCACGACGCGGCCCGGCGCGACCTACCCACAAGACCTGTTTTACGACCGCGCGCGGAATCCCTACATCGACCGACACCCGCCGCTGTTGGAGGGATGGGAGCCGCCGGCACAGTGGACCCCGCTGGCCGGTTGGTCGGTGAAGGGGCGGTTCGTGCCGCGCCCGCCGCTACCCTGGCCCGGCGGCCCCGCCGACATCGTTCACCCAATCTACGGCGAGCCGAACCAGCCGCCGGCACCCGTCGTCGTCGGGCACGTCGCCGGCGAACTTCGCCCGGTCGCACTCGTCCAGCAGCGCCCGGAGCGCCTCGGCCTGCTCGACCGGCCACCCCTGTTCCCGCGCCGCCGACCCTAGCTCGGTCGTGGTCAACTTGGTCGCGGGGATCGCGAACCGGCGCTCGACGAACCCACACAACACCTCCGCGACCTCTTCAACCAGCTCTTCGTCCGGTGGCGCGGCTTCGAGCTTCGCCAGCCGGGCGAGCGCCCATTCGAGGGGCGGAACCGGCGGCGTCTTCCGCGGGCGAAGCAGCACCATACCGAGCACCGCGGCACACGCCAGCGCGAGCACCACTGCGACCCACACCGGGAACTCCGCGGGCGGTTCGTCGATTGCTGGCGGCGGGTCTTCGGTCCCTACCGGCAGGCGCAGCGGCGTCTTGGTCGGGTCGTCCATGCCCTTTCTCGCGACCACCTCGAACGACACCGCGTCGAACGTGACCGGTTTGCCGTTCACCGGGATCGGGTTGAACGCGACGTGGCGCGTGCCGCCGGCCTCGCCGACCAGCGGCGGGTACGCGCGCACGCGCACCACCAGCCGCCACCGCTCGCGCCCGTCGGGGAGCGTCTCGCGCGCCGCTCCGCCGACCGGCTGCGCCCGCCACACGATCCCGGTTTCCGGGGTGAGCAACTCCTTCGGCACCTCGACAACCAGCGGGGCCGGGCCGTCGATGGTCAGTGTGACGTGCGCGAAGTTGGCGTATGTGATGTTGGCGCTATCGGCGGTGGCGGTCGCCACAACCGCCGGCTGCGCGCGCGCCGCCAGGGGGCATGAAAAGAGAGTAAGGAGGGCGAGTGCAAGCCTCATCCGTGCCTCCGGCGGCGGTCGCGCTTGCGGAAGAAGTTCAGCAGCGCGTCGAAGTGGTCGCCGTCGGTGCCGGCTTCGATCAGGTCCGCGCCGCACCCGCGGGCCAGCTTCGCGAACGCCTCGTCGCGGGCCTTCGCGTTCGCGCCGAACTCCTCGCGCACCCGCGCGCTGTTCGTGTCCACCAGAAGCTGCCGCCCGGTTTCGGCGTCCTGCAACCGCACCAGCCCGACCGCGGGCCAGGTCCGTTCGCGCGGGTCGCTGGTGCGCACCGCGATCAGGTCGTGCTTGTGCGCCGCCCGCCGGAACGCGCCCTCGAAGTTGGTGCCCATGAAGTCGCTCATCAGGAACACGATGGCCCGGCGGCGCTGCACCTTGTTCAAGTAATCGAGGGCCGCGGCCAGGTCGGTGCCGGGGTGCTTCGGGTCGAACGCGAGGATGTCGCGCAGCAGCCGCAGGACGTGCCGCGGCCCCTTGTTCGGGGCGACGTAGCGCTCGACTTCCGACGAGAAGGCTAGCAGCCCGACGCGGTCGTTGTTGCTGGCCGCGCACAGCGCGAGCAGCGCCGCCAGCTCCGCCGCGGCCGCGCGCTTGGTGAGCTGTCGCGTGCCGAACCCCTGGCTCGCGGACACGTCCACCGCGAGGATCATCGTCAGCTCGCGCTCCTCGACGAACCGCTTGATGAACGGGTGCCCGACGCGCGCGGTCACGTTCCAGTCGATGGTGCGGACGTCGTCGCCGGGGGCGTACTCGCGCACCTCCTCGAACGACAGCCCCGCCCCCTTGAACGCGGAGTGGTACTCGCCGCCGAGGAGCGTCTGCACGAGCCGCCGCGCCCGCAGGTGCAGCCGCCGCACTTGTCGCAGCACATCGGCGGGAAGCATGACGACTCGCGGTTGGGAATGGGACAGCGTTCGGGTATCTTACGGACGATTCAACCCATACCGCCATCACACCGGAACGCCATGCCACGCAATCCGAACGGCGAGTTGGTCGAGCGCGAGTTCCTCACGCTGCCGGTGTGGGACCGGCTCGACGCACACACGGCGGAAACCGTGGCCCGCGCCGTCGAGCAGTGCCTGCCGGAGCCGTGGAAGTTCCACCGCATCGAGTGGCACGAGTGCGGTGACCAGAAGCGACACGTCGCGTTCTTCAAGTGGAAGAAGGCCAAGTTCGCGCTCGTGCCCGGCGGCGAGGTGACGCTGGGCTACGACCCGACGAAGCCGTTCGAGCCGACCGCTGCACAAGAAGAGAGTTGGCAGGGCACCGTTGCGGAATACAGGATGCCGCCTCTAGCGAAGTACTTACGGAAGTACATGACACCTCTTCGCCGTATCTGCCTTGCGCCGATGCTAGTAGAGGTCCGACCTGTCGATGCCAACCAATTGCTCACTGCTGAAGCCGAGTTTCTTGCAAATAAGACGTTCCGGCTTCTGACCGTGGACGAGTGGGAGTATGCGTGTGGTGCCGGCTCTCGAACCCTTTGGCGATGGGGAAACGAGACGCCCGAGATTGGCTACCCGACGCAATTCGCGCGATCTCGTCGGTTTCGCGCGCCCCGAAAGCCTAACGCCTTCGGGATGTTGTTCCCGTCGAACGGATACGACGCCGAGGGGATTCGTGGCGCGCGCGGACTGATTGCCCGTTCGGGCGACGGGGGCGGTATGACTTGCGGCGGTGCCGGTTTCCTCGCGGCGTGGCTGTTGCTCGCCACATCGTTCCGAACGGACGTGGCGTGCGATCCCGATGCGTGGAACGTGGTTCGCCGCGTGTTCCCACTGCCGGACTCGATGCTCGGCTAACGCTCACCCGGCGTCGGGGTCGAGGCCCAGTTCGCGGAGCTTGGCCGCGAGCCGTTCGGCCCGCTGCTCGGCCGATTCCGCGCGCTTGGCCTCCTGTTCGTCTTCGACTGCGGCTCGGGGATCAAGAAGCTGTCCGACAGCATCATGGCCGCGAAGGCGCCGCGCTTCTCGGCGCGCATCTTCATCTCCCATCCGCACTGGGACCACATCAACACCGT
>SXHE01000677.1 GCA_005773755.1 Planctomycetia bacterium | reverse complement strand
GGTATGCTGGTCGGTCGTGGCATCGGCTGGACCGATGAGAACAACATCGGGCCGACCTGGGCAGTGATGATCCTGCCGTACATCGAACAAGACACCCTGTACCGGCAGGTCGCGACGAGCATCCAGAACTACCAGAACTTCTCGAAGAGCAACGCCGCCGCCGGCGGCTTCAACGACCAGGGCTGGCGCAACATTCGCGGTACGCAGATCAAGCCGTACATCTGCCCCTCCGAATCCAACGCGCAAGTTCCGGGTAACCGGGCCGGTGGCGGCTGGGCGCGCGGCAACTACGGCGGGAACATGGGCCCCGGCGACCCCGGTGCGGCGGCCTACGGCGGTGCCGGTAACAACTACAACGGCTGGGGTTCGTCTGGTGGCGTGCTGAACATTAACGGTGGCGTGAACATGGCCACTTTCACGGGGGCCGACGGTACCTCCAACACCATCATGGTGAACCACCTGCGGGCCGGCCCGGCTGCAAACGACATGCGCGGCACATGGGCTTTCGGTATGCCCGGTTGCAGCACCACCGGCAACAGCGCCGTGGGTGACTGCTACAACCCGAACGACACCAACAGCAATGCCGACGACGTGCTCGGCTGCAACGACCGCCCCGACCTCGCCATGGGCTGTTGGAGCAGTGGCTACGGTCAGGGTCAGGCCCGTTCGGCGCACAGCGGTCAGGTGCTCGCCCTGATGGGCGACGGTGGCGTTCGCGCCTTCAAGAACGGAACGTCGACCCAAACCTGGTATCGGATCAACAGCCGTAACGACGGCGTCAACTGGGTCGATAACTAAGCCTTCGCTGTAACTTCACTGGCCCCGCCCATAACCGGGCGGGGTTCTTCGTATCACCCTTCGCCAGGCTCCCAACCGCCTGGAGCTCCCGCGTGTCGGCCGAACCACCAAACTCCACTGCCCACTCGCCGGTGTTCACTCCCTGCGCGCACGCGCGGCGATTGCGCGTGCGCATTCTTGCCTTCGTCGGTGTCCTCGCTCTTGTTGTCGGAGCAGCATACTGGTGGACAACGGGATCCGATACGAGCCGAAAGGACGCGCTGATCGCCGCGAATGAAGGTCGTTTTTCGGAGGCCGAAGTAGGCTTGAAGGCCGCGCTCGCACGGAACACCAACGACCACGAAGTTGTCGAGGCGCTCGCACGCGGATACTTGAAGGCCGAGAACTCGGTTGAGGCGGAAACGTACCTGTCGCGGTGGGTCGAACTGCGCCCCGATGATCGCGACGCCCGGCGGTTCCTCTTCGAGTTCTACCGCAAGGCGAAGAACCTGGAAAAAGCATACCCACACGGTCGGCACCTGCTCGAACTCGAACCCGGTGACGCGAAGCTCCGCAACAGCCTGATGGGGCAAGCGTTCTCGACCGCACGGTTTGAAGAGGCCGAGGGCTACTGCCAGGCGCTGCTACGTTCCCAACCGAACGATCGCGACCTGCGTTCGATGTCTGCTCAGATCCGGAGGGCACGTGGCGACATGGCGGGCGCGTGTGCGGTGCTCGATCAGTTGCTGAAAGACGTTCCCAATTACACCCCCACGATGCTGCTGCGAGGCATCTACTTTATTGAAAGCGGCCAGCCGGCGGAGGCCGCGCCTCTGCTGCGGGAGGTGTTGAAGAACGACCGCCAGCGACAGCGGCAGGCCGGCTACCACTTGGCGATCGCCCTGGAGAGGGTCGGGGATCGCGAAGGAGCGGATCGCGTGACCGCGCAAGTGCGCCGCTTACAAGACGTGGCGAACGCGGAAGAGGCGATTCGCAACCAACCCGACAATCTGGACCTGCCCGTGAGACTGGGCGAGGAACTGCTCACCGCGGGTCACACGCAGGACGGGTTACGCCTGGTCGAATCCGTGCTCGCCGTAGCGCCAACATTTGCCCCGGCACACAAGGCGCTCGCCAATCACTACGAACGCGCCGGGGAGCCGGCGAAAGCGGCCGAACACCGCCGGCGTGCCGGCCCATGAACCCGAACACCGTCATGCCGAACCGCACCACCCGCCGCCGGCTCGCGCTCTTCGGCGTCGTCGCGCTCGCGGCGACGCTCGCCGTGATCGTGTCGGCCTGCAGCAAGCCCGCGCCCGCACCGGCCCCCGCGCCGGCCCCCGCCGAACCCGAACTGAAGCCGACCGCCGGGTTTCCGTGGTTCGAGGACGCGACCGCCGCCGCGAAGATCGACTTCACCCACTTCGACAGCGTCACCCCACTACACACGATCCTCGAAACGATGGGCGGCGGGGTCGCGTGGATCGACTACGACGCGGACGGCTGGCCCGACCTGTTCTGCGTGCAGAGCGGCCCGGTCCGCCCGGCCGCGCACAAGGGGCCGCCCCCAACGCACAAACTGTACCGCAACAACCGCGACGGCACCTTCACCGACGTGACCGACAAGGTCGGGCTGAACGCGAGCGGCTACGGCATGGGCGTCGCCGTCGGGGACTACGACAACGACGGCTTCGACGATCTGGCCGTCACCTATTTCGGCCGCATCGCGCTGTTCCACAACGTCGCGGACCCGACCGCACCGGGCGGGCGGCGGTTCGCGGACGTCACCGCAGCCGCGAAGCTCAACAACCCGCACTGGGGCACGAGCTGCGCGTGGGGCGACCTGCATGGCACCGGGCGACTCGACCTGTACGTGTGCAACTACGTTGTGGTTGATCTGGACGGCTACAAGCCGTGCGAGAACGTCGTCAAGAAGGAGTTCTACATCTGCCCGCCGACGGTGTTTCCGCGCCGGGCACACGCGCTGTTCCGCAACAACGGCGACGGCACCTTCACCGACGTCAGCAAGGAATCGGGAATCGCGTCCGCGGTCCCGGGCGGCGGATTGGCTGTCTCAATTCTCGACTTCGACGCCGACGGCAAACAAGACATCTATTCCGTTAACGACCTGGGACAAGCGTACCTGTTCAAGAATCTCGGGGGTGGGAAGTTCCAGGACCTGGGTTCGCGCAGCGGGGCGGGGCTGGACATGAACGGCCGCTTCATGGCGGGCATGGGCATCGCGGTCGGCGACTACGACGGCACCGGCCGGCCCTCACTCATGGTCAGCAACTACCAGGACGAACCGACGATGGTGTTCCGCAACCTGGGGAAGATGTCGTTCCAGGAGTGGAGCCACCCGTCGGGGATCGGCCCGGCGACGCGGAAGACACTCGGGTTCGGCATCGAGCAGTTCGACGCGGACCTCGACGGCAACCTCGACATCGCCGCCGCGAACGGTCACGTCTACCGGAACGCGCAGACGATCCTCGGCTTCCCACAAGGACAACAGGCACAACTGTTCCTCGGCGACGGGCAGTGCCGGTTTCGCGAGGTGTCCGACAAGGCCGGGAGCTACTTCCGCGAAAAGCTGATTGGCCGCGGGCTGGCCGTCGCTGACTATAACAACGACGGGTTGCCCGACCTCGCGTTCGGACACAACTCCGGCCCCACGAAGTTGCTCAAGAACGCGACGGCCACCGCGAACAAGTGGGTCCGACTCGATCTGGTGGGGAACGGGAAGACGAGTAGCCGGAACGCAATCGGCGCGCGCGTGGAACTCGCCGCGGGCGGGCGCGAACGGGTCCGGTTCGTCACCGGGGGCAGTAGTTACCTCTCTGCCAGCGAGCGCCGGCTCGTGGTCGGGCTGGGCACGGCCGAGAAGGTCGAGCGCGCTACCGTCGTTTGGCCGGACGGTACGCGCGAAGAGTTCCGCGGGCTTTCGCCCGGGCGCGGGTGGCGGTTGACGCAGGGCAAGGGTGCCGCGGAGCCGGAACCGATCGCGGGGCCAGGTTGATCGCCCGAATTGGTCAAACTTACTCTAACTGGAGACCGGATCATGGTACGAGTTGTCACGCAACTGACGCTGGGCTTTGTGTTGCTCGCGGCCACCGTCGGGTGCGGCGCGAGTGGGATCGACGTCGACGGGAAAGTGGTCAAGAGCGGAACCCCGTACTCGCTCGGAGAGAACGAGAGCATCTCGATCACGTTCACCGGCGAGGACGGGAAGACGGGCACCGCGAGCGTGCAACCGGACGGCAGCTTCACGGTCAAGGACCCGACCGGGAAGCCGATCAAGGCGGGCAAGTACAAGGTGAGCGTCATTCACTACCAGATGCCGAAGGTGAAACCCAAGGACGGCGGTTCGCCGCCGATGCCGAGCGCCAAAGACGTGGGCGAGACGTTCGAGGTGAGCGCGACCAACAAGACCTTCACCCTCGACATGGCGAAGTACAAGTAGCCGGCACCGCGAGCGCGACTACTTCTTCTTCAGTCGCGCGAGCGCGGCGCGGGCGTCGGGGGCGATGTCGAACCCGTACTCGCCGGCCGCCAGTTTGTCCAGCACCGCGCGGGCCGGCTCCGTGTCGGCCCGTTCGAGCACGCGGACGACGCGCGACAGACGCCCCGCATTGCTCACCGGCGCGCCGACCGCGTTCATCCGCCGCATCACCAACCGCGCCCGGTACCCGACCTCGGCGTTCGGCGCGCCGTCGGCCAGCGCCTTCACCGCCTCGAACGCACCGGCCCCCAGTTTCACCAACTCGTCGGTCGCCCGGTCGCGGGCGTCGAAGTCGTCCGCATCCAGTTCTTTCAGCAGTTTCTGAACGCGCGCGAGCAGGTCTTTATCGACCGCGAGCTTTCCCAGCTTCTCCCTGATGTAAGCGACGTGGTCGGGCGCGCCGGCCAGGAACGCCCGCACCGCGGGGCCGGCTTTCACGCGGTCCACGCCCACAAGGGCGTCCCACTGCGCGTCGCGCTCTTGACCCGCCAGCGCTGTCGCCGGCTTCCCGCGCCCCAGCGCGGCGTCGCTCGCCTTGTCGAGGTCTTCGACCGTCCGGCCGAGCATCATGTGATCGAACAACGCGGAGGTGCCGTCAATGGGGGAAAGCGCGAAACCGCTGATGGTGAACGCTCCGTAGTCCTTGAACAGGTCACGTGTGACGACCTCCCACTCGGTCGGCAACTTCGCATTCACTTGCAGCGACGGTTGCCAGCCGTAGATGTTGGTGCCGGCGTGGTATCGGAACGCCCACGACTTCGCCGGGTCGTGGAACTGGATCACCACGCCGTTACCGCCGAACTTCTTCCACGCGAACCGCAGGTAGCGGAACTCACCGGCTTTCTCCGGTTTCTCGACGATCTTGAAGCTCCAACCGGGGATGTGGCTGCGATACTTCTGCATCGGCGTGACGCGCATCGCCTCGACGCCGGCGAACACGTCGCGGTCCTCGCGCGCCGCGGTGCCGGCCTCGCCCCCGCCGTCGTTGATGAGCACCGGGATCAGCGGATCGACGCCCTCGTCGAGCAGTTCGACGACCGCGCCGTCGGCCTTCGGAGCCTTGTAGTTGGCGTCACCCGCGAACCCCGGCTGACCGGGAAAGCCCGGTCCCGGCACAGGCCCGCCGATCGGGGGCGGAACCCGCAGCGGCTTCTCCCCCAGACCGACCGCGGGAACAGCCGCCACAAGCGCGCATACCGTGAGCCAAACGAGAGACCGCATCGAGAACCCTCTGTGATTGTGATGGAGCGATTATCCGCAAGCGCGGCGGGGAAGGGGAGGGCAATCGCGCGCGGGAACGGCGGGTTGTTACGAAGTAAGTTGGGTCGAGGTGCGGTCGGCTGTGAGCAGTCCGCACCTCGGCGATAGGACTTACAGCGTCGGGCCGATGCTCCACGGGGCGAACTCTTCTTCGCCCACGCCGTTCAGCTCGCTCTTGGTCTTCTCGCCGCTCGCGACCGACAGCACCTTCTCGAAGATTTCTTTGCCGACGGCCTCGACGGGCACGCCGTCCAGAATCTTGCCGGCGTCGATGTCCATGTCCGAGATCATGTGCGTGTAGAGGGGCGTGTTGGTCGCGACCTTCACGCACGGCGCGGGCTTGCAGCCGAACACGCTGAGCGAGCTGTACTACCGTTCCTGCAAGTGGCGCGGCGCGCTGGATTTCTTCGTCG
>SXHE01000676.1 GCA_005773755.1 Planctomycetia bacterium | reverse complement strand
GTGAGCGCTTGCAGCGGGGTGTTGGAGCGCTCGCGGCGAACGGCGCACACGTTCGAGTCCGGAGCGTCGAACCCGGTGAGCATCGGGTACGGGCTGGTGCGCTGGAACCAGATGTACAGGCCGCGCTTGTAGCGGTCCGGGCCGGTCGCCTCGACCCACCGCGCGCTGTTGGCGTAGGTCAGTTCGGAGATGCCGGCGGGCTGCGGGGGCCGAACGGACGGCCCGCCGACCGCGCGGGTCAGCAGCCCGCTCGCGGCCAGTACGTTGTCGCGCAGGATTTCCGCCTCGAACCGCAGCCGCGATTGCCGCGCGAGCAGCACGTTCAGCGGGTCGCGCTTCAGCGCGTCGGCACGCACGACGGACGACTGCTTGTAAGTGGCGCTGGTGACGATGAGCTTGTGCAGGGACTTCAGCGACCACGCCCGCCGGCCGCGGTCGGCGGGGGCCACGAACTCGCTCGCCAGCCAGTCGAGCAACTCGGGATGGCTCGGCTTTTCGCCCTGGGTGCCGAAGTCGTCGGGGGTGTTCACAAGCCCGCGGCCGAAGAACTTGCCCCACACCCAGTTCACCGTGACGCGCGCCGTCAGCGGGTTCTCCGGGGTGACGATCCACTTCGCCAGATCGAGGCGCGAGGTTGTGGCCGCCGCTTTGGGCAGCACGCCGGGCGTGCTCGCTTTCACCTCCACGCCTTTGCGGAGGAAGTCGCCGCGGATCATCACGTGCGTGGCGCGGGCGGGACCGGGGGAGATTGTCGGGGCCTTCGCGCCGACCGGTGCCTTCTTCGCGTGCGCCGCGAGCGCGACCTCGCGCTTCTTCAGCTCCGCGTCCGGCAGTTTCTTCGCCTTCGCCTCCTCGACGGCCGCTTGCAGTTTGGCCCTCTCCGCGTCGAACACGGCCTGATCCTTCTTCAACCGCTCCGCTTCGCCCGGCAGCGGCGCGGCGATATCCGCTTCCTTGTCAGAGTTGAAGAACGCGAGCAGTTGGTAGAACTCGCGCTGCGACAGCGGGTCGTACTTGTGGTCGTGGCACTGCGCGCAGCCGACCGTGAGGCCGAGCCACACCTTGCCCGTGGTGCTCACGCGGTCCACCACCGCCGCGACGCGGAACTCTTCCTGATCGGCACCGCCCTCCTTGTTCGTGAGCGTGTTGCGGTGGAACCCGGTCGCGATCTTCTGGTCGGTGGTCGCGTTCGGCAGCAGGTCGCCCGCGAGCTGTTCGACGGTGAACCGGTCGAACGGCACGTCGTCGTTCAGCGCCTTGATGACCCAGTCGCGGTAGCGCCAAGCGAACGGGCGGCCGGTGTCCTTCTCGTAGCCGTCGCTGTCGGCGTAACGGGCCGCGTCCAGCCAGTGCCGGCCCCAGCGCTCGCCGTAGTGCGGCGAGGCGAGCAACCGATCCACGACCTTCTCGTAAGCGTCGGCCGCGGTGTCCTTGAGGAACGCATCGATCTCTTCCGGCATCGGCGGCAACCCGGTCAGGTCGAACGACACGCGGCGGATCAGCGTCGCCCTGTCCGCTTCCGGTGACGGCGTGAGGTCGTTGTCGATCAACTTGCCAACAACGAACACGTCGATCGGGTTCTTCAGCCCCCGAAGTTCTCCCACGCCGGGCCGCGTGATCGGCTTGAAGGCCCAGTGGTCCGATTTGCCGTCCTTGTCGAGGACGTGGATCGCGCTGCCCCACTTCGCGCCCTGGTCGATCCATGCGCGGAGCGTGCCGATCTCGGTGGCGGTCAGCTTCTTGGCGTCGCCGGGCGGCATCTGCGCATACGGGTCGCGGCCGACGAGCGCGTGAACCAGTGTGCTGTCTGCGCTTTTGCCGGGCACGATCACCGGGCCGGTGTTGCCGCCCTCCTTCGCGTGCGCGGGGTTATCGAGCCGTAACCCGCCGCGCTGCCGGAACGGGCCGTGGCAGTTCACGCACTTCGCCGCGAGGATCGGCTTGATGTCCGCGTCGAAGTCGATCTTCGCTTGTGCCGCGGGCGGCAACTTGGGCGGTTCCTTCTTGTCGTCGGCGCGCGCGCCGACCAGCGCGAGCGCGACGAGGGGACCGACGAGCAGCGTGTGTTTCGGCATGGCAGTGGGAGCGGCAGTTGCGGGCGTTCACCACATGCTAAACCGCCCGCGCGACCGGGGCAACGCTTTCGCCCGCTTTCCCCGCGCCCCGCGCTACGGGTCGATGTCGATGTCCGGCAGCTTCTTCCTCAGCGCCTCGAGCGCCTTCTTCGTGGTCTTCTCGCTGCCCGTGACCCCCTGGAGGTTCTTGAAGCCGACCAGCTCTTTCAGCCCCTCGTCGGTCACCTGCGTCTGGTAGAGGTTGATCCAGCGAACCTCCGCCCGGGACTCCGGCGGCTTCCCCTTGAACCCGATTCCGATCGCGTGCAGCAGGTCCAGATCGCGCAGCACGCGCAGTGTCTCGTCGTCGATTTTCTCGCGCTTCAACTTTAGTGTGTGCAGCTTCAGCCCCTTGAGCTCCTTGAGCCCCTCGTTCGTCACCTTCGTATCCCACAGGCTCAGCGAGCGTAGCGTCTTGATCTGGGCGACGTGCTTCATCCCGGCGTCGGTCAGCCGGGAACCTTGCGCGAACGTCAGCGTGTGCAGCTTCAGGTCGGTCAGCGCCTTCACGCCCTCGTCGGTGACGCGCGGGTCGGTGTCGAGCCGCTTGAGGCTCTTGAGCGTGGCGGCGTCCTTCATGGCGCTGTCGCCCAACTGCATCTGGCTCAGGTCGAGGCGCTCGAGGTTCGGCAAGTCGGCCCGTTCGCGCACGCCGGCCCCGGTCACGCCGTGGTAGCCGAAGCTGTGGAACAGGAACGACGTGACCTCCTTCTCCGAGCGCGGGCGCGGGTCGTTGCCGGTGTTCGCCCAGTGTAGCGTGTGGATCATGCCCTCGGCGCGCAGCGCCTTGAGCGCGGCGTCGCTCATCGGCGACGGGCTGAGACTCGTGAGCTTCTTGAGCGGCGCGAGGTGCTTCAGCCCGGCCCCCGTCCACTTCGGCCCGGACAGCTCGATCTGGCGCACGTTCTTGAACACCGCGAGCAACTTCAACCCCTCGTCGGTCAGGTGGACCTGGTAGAGTTGCAGGTAGTCCACATCGTCGGGCGAGGTCGGGCGGCCCTTCGGCCCGCTGGCGAGGCTCAGCTTGTGGGCGAGGTTCAGCCGGATCAGCTCGCGCAGCATGTCGTCGGTCAGGGTCTCGAGGCCGCAGCCGAGCGTGTCCAGCTTCTTCATCTTGGCGACGTGGGCGAGGCCCGCGGGCGTCACCTTCGTGCCCCAGATGTCGAGCTCGGTGAGGTTCTCCATCGCGACCAGGCGCTTGAGGCCGTCGTCGGTGATGAACTTGTTCCCTTGCAGGCTGACGACCCGCAGCGACTTGAGCTGAACCACCAGGTCCAGTTCGGCGTCGGTGATCTTGTGCGAGTGCATCACCTCCGGGTTGTTGCCCTTCGGCTCCGTGTAGTAGTCGAACTTGGCCCCGCGCTCCTTGAGTTTCTTGACGATCTCGGCGTTGTCCGCGCGTGCGCTCGCGCCCGGAACGAACAGCGCCACGGCCACCAAACACGCCCAGCGGCTTCCCATGACAGACCCCCTCGCGGTGTGGGTTTCCTATACGAGGGAAAGCGGAACGCGCGGCGCGAACACGCCACGCCTTTCACCTCTCCCCCATCAGATTGGTGAGGGGGAACCCAGGTTCCCCCTGCAACCCCCTCCGGTGGGGGAGAGGTGAAGACGCGGCCCCGCGACATCGTTACAACACCACTCCCCAATCGTTCGTTGTCGAGAGGTGCTGTCGTGGCCGTCGTGGTGCAGAAGTTCGGCGGGTCGAGTGTCAAGAACGCGGACCGCGTGATGGAGGCCGCGCGCAAGGCCATTCGCGCCAAGCACGCGGGCAACATGGTCATCGTCGTCGTGTCCGCGCAGGGCAGCACCACGGACGACCTGATCGCCAAAGCCGCCGAGATCACCGGCACGCCGTCGGCACGCGAAATGGACATGCTCCTCGCCACCGGCGAGCAGATTTCCATCGCGCTGACCGCGATGGCGATTCAGGAACTGGGCGAGCGGGCGGTCAGCTTCACCGGGCCGCAGATCGGCATCGTGACCGACAGCACGCACCGCAAGGCCCGTATCAAGAAGATCGACACCCAGCGCCTGACCGAAGCGCTCGAGACCGGGCACATCGTCGTCATTGCCGGGTTCCAGGGGATGGACGAACTGGGCGACATCTCGACGCTCGGGCGCGGCGGCTCGGACACGACCGCGGTGGCCGTGGCCGCGGCCGTGAAGCTTGCCGGGTACGAGGTGGCGTGCGAGATATACACCGACGTGGACGGCGTGTACACGACCGACCCGCGGATCGTGCCCGACGCGCGCAAGATGGACGCCATCAGCTACGACGAGATGCTCGAAATGGCGAGCATGGGCGCGGGCGTGATGCACTCGCGCAGCATCGAGTTCGCCAAGAAGTTCGACGTGCCACTGATGGTGCGGAACGCGCAGTCCGACGCGGTCGGCACCTGGATCGAGGCCGAAGAGCCGTGGATGAGCGAGAGTCCCGCGTGCGGGGTGGCGCTCGCGGCCGACGAAGCGCGGCTGGTACTCGAGGGCGTGCCCGACCGCCCCGGCGTCAGCCACAAGGTGTTCTCCGCACTGGCCGACGCGAACATCGCGGTGGACATGATCGC
>SXHE01000675.1 GCA_005773755.1 Planctomycetia bacterium | reverse complement strand
TCGCCGATGGCGAACGGCACGTCGAGGATTTTGGCGAGCGTGCGGGCCAGGAGCGTCTTCCCGCTACCGGTCGGCCCGACGAACAGGATGTTGCTCTTCTCGATCTCGACCTCGTGCCGCGCGGCGCTGTCGAGCGAGAGCCGCGTGTAGTGGTTGTGGACCGCGACCGACATCACCTTCTTGGCCCGCTGCTGGCCGATCACGTAGCCGTCCAGTTTCTCCTTGATGGAGCGCGGGGCGGGGGTGTTGGAACTGCTGCTCTTGGTCGGGCCGCGGCGCTTCTTTTCCTGGTCGATGATCGACTGGCACAGTTCGATGCATTCGCCGCAGATGTACACGTCGCCCGGCCCCTCGACGAGCGGGCCGACGTCGCGGTGCGAGCGGCGGCAGAAGGAACAGTACGCGTTGCGGTTGCGGCCGGCGGTGCCGGGCGGCTTGCGAGCGCCGGTGTCACCGGGTGTGCGGTCCGAAGGCATTGGGCTCCCCGATCTGATAATGTCGGAAGGGCTGGTGGTTCGTGTTTCGCGAGCGACGGGTCGGTTGTTCCCGACTTCAGCGTAATAATACCCGCGGGGACGAGTCGAGTCGTTCGGGAACGGGAGAACTCGTGCAATCGCGCCGAATTAAGTCTCGACCCTGCGGGTTCTGCCCGCTACGCCGGTGGCGGCGGATCGGACGGGTTGGCCGGTGGTGCGGGCGCGTATTCGGTCGTCGCTTGTTGCGCCGCGCTCGGTCGCGCCCCGGTCGGGGCCGGTGCGCCCGACGCGCTCGCGTCCGGGGCCGGCGCGGGCTTCTTCACCCGGTCCGCGATCCGCTGGCGCAACACCGCGTACTCGGCTTCGGTGATTTCCCCGGCCTCGTACATCGCGCGGTAGCTGGTCAGCGTCGCGGCTTCGTCGGCCTGCGACGGTCCGGTGTCGGCCCGCTTCCGCCACTTGTCGACGGCATAAATGACCACCGCCCCGACAATGAGGGACGCGGTCAGACCGACCATCGCCCAGACGACTTCGGACCGCTCGAACAGGTCTTTGGGCGCTTCGGCGAAGAGAAGCGCTAACAGAGCCGACGGCCACATCGAAGCGCCTCGCACCGGTCCGGGCGGTCACGTGTTGCGTAGCTTACCCCGTTTGCGGAGCCGCGACAATCGGGAACCGAATCCCGGAGGCGGGATTGGCGCGCGGGCCGCGCCTCGTTATGAGGGCTGGACCGCGCACGCAAGCGCGGGACTGGTCCGAGGATCACGGATGCCCGGTCGCCGGCCGCTCGCCGCGTTCGTCGCGCTGTTCGCTCTCCCGCTGCCCGCGTGCCTGCATATCAGCGCGCCGCCCACCCCAGCGGACGACGGCGCGAAAAGCGCCCCGAAGCCCACGGTCCGCGCCGCCGACCCCGCGACGCCCCAACCGCCGCGGCTCGACTTCGCCTCGTTGCCGCGCGTTCCCGGCACGGTCGTGCCCCTGCGCCCGCAGCCCGACACCACGGCGAAGAAGCCGCCGCCCGCGCCCGGGCCGGCCAAGACGCTGCTGCCCACGACCGGGGCCGAACCGCAGCCGTTCCCGCTCATCGCCCCGCCGCCCCCGGAACCGCCGTTGCTCGCCGCCGTGCGCGAGCACTGCGCTGGGCGCTCCGATCGCGCCATCGAAATCATCCGCTCGTTGGACAAGCCGAACCAGGAACTCGTGCTCGCGCTGCTGCCGGTGCTGGCGCGCGGGGCGAGTGCCGACCTGACGAACGACCCGGCGACGGTCGCGGCGCTGATCGAGCAGTTGCGCGGGGCGATCAACCGGCTGGAACCGCGGGCCGCGCTCCAGATCGAGAAGGTGGCGTTCTGCAAGGACGTGTCCGGGTTCGGGCGGTTCGTGCCGCGCGCCGCCGACGCCCCGTACCGGCCGAACACGCAGGCGGAACTGTACCTCGAAGTGCGGAACCTGGGCAGCCAGCCGGTCGGCGACGGGTTCGTCACGCACGTCCACGCGACGGTCGAGGTGCGCGACGCGCACCAGCGGTTGGTCGAGCAGATCGACCCGGACGATTACCGCCGCCGCGTGCCCGTGGTGCGGTTCGAGAAGAAACTGCCGAGCCGCTCGCCGTTGCACGACTTCCACGTCCTGTATCAGTTCTCGGTGCCGCAAGCGCCGGGCGTGTACACGGTGACGGTGGAACTGCGCGACGCGACCGGCCGCCGCGTCGCCAAAACCGCCCCGGCCCAGTTCTGCGTCGCCGGCCCGTGAGTGGTGCGGCGCTCGGCTCAGATGCGCGTCCCTTCGAGCAGCGCCTCGAAGTACCGCGCGTTCAATGCTCTCGACTGGTCGCCTCACTCGGCCCACCGCTTGCCGAGCGCGTCAGTGATGAGCGCAACCGCTTCTGGCTCCGACTCGCACAACTTCCGCAACCCGTCCTTGACAACCCAATTGGTGTGCGGGTTGTTCTCCCGTGCCCACCGGCGGCAGAGGCCCAGCACGAACGCCGGGTGCCGCCTGCCGGCGTTCCGCAGGACGTTTGCGACGGACTTGCGCACGTAGAGTGAGGGGTCGGCCCGGAGCACCTCCAGCACCCCGACCACCGCCGCCGGGTCGCGACCGGCGAGGCCACGAAGTCCCTCACTGGCCGCGCGCCGGAGGTTGGCGTCGGCGTCCCCCGCCCACTGCCGCACCTCGGCCACGACCGCCCCCGGCTGCCGCTTGCTGATCCCCACCAGCGCGGTCGCGGCCACCTCGCGCTCCTGCCAACTCGCGCTCGCGGCCAGGGCACGGATTTCGGGAAACGCCGCCTGTGGGTCGGCGCGCCCTTTCGGCACCAGATGCGGCACGTCGGCGATCTTCGTAACCACTCGCACCCCTCAGTCCGCCTCCGAACGCCCCTCTCAGCAGCCGGGGGCACGATGAGCTATGGTCAGGAACCACGAATGCCCTTGCCGTCCGGTGCAGCGCCTGGGGCGGCCGGCCTCACGGGATTTGGAAGGTGTGTTCGTCGGCGTCCTGCATGGCCTCTTGCAGTATCCGCTCGATACTGCCGTCCGGGTTCTCGCGGTAGATGGTCAGCGTGACCCGCAACCCATCCCAACTGCCATAGCTCCGGCAGATCAGCGAGTCGCCGGGAACGCCGCCCTCGATCAGAAGGTGGGCCTCCTCGATCAAGTCGATCGAGTCGGGGGACGTGAAGAACCCACCACGAGTCGGGGCATCTCCTTCGGTGAGGCCGGAGACACCCGCTCGGAACGCCATCACCTCTTTCGGCTGTGTCCCACGGGACTCCAACGCACCGCGCTCGAGGTGGATCACCCGCCGGTCGCCACCCGACGACTCGTAACGGTACTCGAAACTGGTTGCCGGCTGGACCGTCAGGATATGCCACACCACCCCGGCGGAGAGCGTGCGGGCCCTGAGGAATTCGGGAGCCTGTCGAGCCATTTGCAATCTCCTGACCTGGTGATGAGTCGCCATTCCCGCGCCCTCCGTCGCCGGACTTGTGTTTACGCCGGGCGGCATAGCACGGGTATTTCTCCCGCGATGCTAACGCTGAACCGCTTGTCGGTCAACGTTTGGGGTGGTAATCGGCGCGGCCCATCCGCTTGAATCATCCGGCCCCGTGTTATCCGGACCGGCGTGTACATCTCACCGTCGCAAGTCCGCAACCCCCGCTCGCGAAGGTCGGCCGAGTGCGCGCGCATAGTCGTTCGGTCCACCGGGGAACCGTTCACACTACCCCGAACCGAACACGCGCGCTAGACTCAATCGGGAACCGCTCTAACGGCGAGCGCGCCCGTTTCTGGAGGGAGCCCATGAGCCGACTGACTGCGCTTTCGTTTGCCCTTGTTGGCGCGCTCTGCGCCGCGCCCGCGCCCGGCGCGGACCTGCCCGTTGCGCCCGCGCCGCGGCCGATGGTCGCGCCGTTCGTGGTGCGCACGTACAAGCCGTTCGACCCGACGGGCGCGAAGGGTTCGACCGTCATCGCCGAGTACGGCCTGAAGGCGCGCGACCTTGAGACGATCCGCAAACTGCCCGGCGTGGCGGCGGCCGTGCCCGCGCGCTACTTCGAGTCCGAGGCGCAGGTGCCGGGCCGCACGGCCGCCGTCCGCACCTTCGGCACCGTGCCCGATCACCCGGTCGCTCTCAAGCTCGACAAGGGCCGGTTCCTGACCGACGAGGACTGCGCGAACAAGGAAAAGGTGTGCGTGATCGGGGTCAGCGTCGTCGCGTCGATGTTCGCGTTCGACAAGGACGGCCCCATCGGGAAAACGATCGTGATCCGCGGCACCGAGTTCCGCGTCGTCGGGGTGTTCCGCACGAAGGCCGGCGACACCGACCGCACCGTGTGCGTGCCGCTGACCACGATGAACGCCCGGTTCGGCGCGGTCATTACCACGCGCGCGCCGGGCACGCGCACCTCGGAGAAGGTCGAGTTGAACGAGATCGTGGTTCGCGCCGCCGACCCCGCCAAGCTCGAAGCCGTGGTCGAGGCGGTGCGCGAGGCGCTGAAGAAGGATCACCCGAACCGCGACTGGGACATCCCGCCCCGGTGACGGCAACCGAGTTCGTGGTGCCCGCCGTCATTCGCCGGGCGCGTCGTCCGGCTCGCCCGGCGCGCCGGCTTCGACGAGGTAAATCTCGCCCTCCGGGTCGGGCTGGTCGAGACCGAGTCCGCGGTGGCGGATCAGTTCGAGCACCGCGAGGAAGATGCCGATGAGCCGGGCCTTGTGGTAGGGCGGCTGGAAGGCGTCGCGGAACGGGAGCCGGCCGCCGTTCGCGGCGACGCGCTCGCGCAGTTGGGCCTCGTAAACGTGCTGCGGCGTGTCGTCCACAAGGATCGTCGCCGGCTGGTGCGATTGCGTCTCGCGCATGAGCCGCGCGAACGCGCTGACCAGGTCCCACAACTCAACGGCCCGCACCTTCGGCCCGCGCTCGGTGGCCGGTTCCGGCGGCTCCTGGCGCGGGACGTGGGTGCCGGCTTCTTCCGCGCGAGCTTCGAGCGCCGCCGCCGCGTCCTTGAACTTGCGATACTCCAGGAGCTGCCGCACCAGTTCGCGCCGCGGGTCCGGCTGGTCGTCCTCGACCTCATGCGCGTCGGCCGGCAAGAGCGACCGGCTCTTGATCTCCATGAGGGTCGCGGCCGTCACCAGGAACTCGCCGGCGAACTCGATGTCGAGTTCCTTGACGACGAGTACATACGCGAGGAACTGGTCCGCGATGGTCGCGATGGGGATGTCGAGAACGTCCACCTCGTTCCGCTTGACCAGATAGAGGAGCAGGTCGAGCGGGCCGTGGAACGTGTCGAGTACGACCGTGTGAGACATGACCGAGAGGATAGCGAACGCCGCGGTCGCGTGTCGAGGCAAGTCTTGGCGAGCGGGGGCGTCAGCCCACTGATCTCTTTGAGACCAACAACGAACAGGGGGCTGACGCCCCCCGCACACCACTTCGTGGCGCTTACCAGTCGCTGGGGATCGTCATCCCGTCGCGCGGGTCGAACAGCAGGCGGAGCGTGTTTTCGCTGACCGAGTCGGGCACGAACCGCACGCTGCCGTCCCAGAGCAGGACGAAGAACCCCTTGGGGAACTGGCCGCCGAACAGCTTCTTGATCGCGCCGGGCGCGGGCTTGGCCGGCAGCACCACGTCGTCGGGCTTCGTCCACGTCACCGCGTTCGCGGCCTCGATCACGGCGACGGTGTTCGAGCTGCCGTCGGTAATGGTGTTGAACGTCGCGCCCGGTTGCATGCCGCCCGGCCCGACCACCATCTGCAGGTGCGTCATCCCCAGTTGGCCGGGCTTGCCGGCCGGGGCGAACAGCTTCGGCATCATGGGGATCAGTTTCTTGTTGTGCTCGCTGTCCCACGGCTCGTCCAACTTGAACTGCTTGTACAGCGCGTTCTGTTCGATGTAGGGGAGGACGGCGACGCGCCACGAGAGCAGCGGCTTCTCGGTGGCGTTCTTCAGTCGCGCGCCGTCGGCCCCGGTGCCGTGAACGATCAGAGCGTCGCCGTTTACGCTCGCGTAGTTGTGCAGCGCGACCCCGATCTGCTTGAAGTTGTTCGACGCGGTCATGCGCGGGATCGCTTCCTCGTACGCTTTCACGGTGTCCGCGGCCATCTTCGCGATGTCGAAGTCGGCCTTGTAGGTGCCGCTGAACGTCACGTCCGCGCCGCTCGACTCGACCTTCGCGTCCTTGAGCGCGCGGTGCGCGGCCTTGATCGCCGGGAGGAACATGGTCACATCGGGGGGAAGTTTGCCGTTGATCGCCTTCTCGATCTCGCCGGTGGCGAGGGCGAGCGCCTTCTGGACCGCGGCCTGGCCCGGCCCGGCGGCGGCGGCGTCCGCAAACGTGCCGCGTGCCGACAGGCTCAGTTCCTTGCCGCGCAGGTCGGCGGCCACGGACAGCGACTTGCACCCCAGCAGCGCGGCGTAGTCCTTGAACTCGCGGTCGCGCGCGAGTTCGTCGCGCATCTTGGCCGGGAGTTTTTCGAGGTTTACGTAGGCGTACAGCGTGCGCCCGGTCGCGGCCTTCGTGAAGTCGGCCGTTAGCGGCCAGCCGGTGCGGTCCTTGGCGTAGCCGTCCAGGTACTTCTGAGTCGCCCCATCGGACAGCACGACCGCGGTGTTGTCGTCGGGGAAGTGCCACATCCGGTGGCTCCCGAGTTTGTAAAGCCCACGCGAGTCGGCCTTGGTGCCCTGGCTTAGAACTTCTTTCTTGAACGCCTTGTTCGCCGCGATGATGACGACGAACTCCGGCTCACCCCGCTGTGTCAGCCCCGTCACGCACGCGGTCACGCTGTCGATCTCGGTCGGCTTGAAGCCCATTTCCTTGCTGAACTCCTCTTCCAGCTTGTCCCAGACGGCGGTGCCGTTGGGGGACTTGGCGAACGCCTGCTTCAGTTCGGTGACGATAGCGTTCTCGCGAATCGCCTTCGCGTCGAGCCGGACGAACGCGACGTAATCGGAAGCGACGACTGCGGGCGGCG
Organism: Planctomycetia bacterium; assembly: GCA_005773755.1. Taxonomy (GTDB): domain Bacteria; phylum Planctomycetota; class Planctomycetia; order Gemmatales; family Gemmataceae; genus Gemmata. Next base: position 377 of record SXHE01000675.1, on the reverse strand, counting down.
TGCCGGCCGCGGGCACGGGGTCGCCACCGCCACCATCGTCGGCGGGCTTCTTCTTGCCGCACGCGGGCAGCACCGCGAGACAGGCGAGCAGAAGGAGCAGGGGGAGAAACGATCGGCGGCTCATGGCGGTCTCCGTGACGGGAGAGAGGGGCGAGGGGATTATCGGGGAGTGAAGTGAAGCGGACAAGTGAACGGGGAGGGCAGAGGCGCGTATCGTCCCTTCGGGACGAACGCAAAACAGCGTTTTCTGTCCTCTGTCCTCTGTCCTCTGTCCTCTGTCCTCTGTCCTCTGTCCTCTGTCCTCTGTCCTCTGTCCTCTGTCCTCTGTCCTCTGTCCTCTGTCCTCTGTCCTCTGTCCTCTGTCCTCTGTCCTCTGT
>SXHE01000674.1 GCA_005773755.1 Planctomycetia bacterium | reverse complement strand
GTTCTGCGCGGGGCGGCCGAAGGCCGTGTTCCTGCCGGACGGCACGCTGTTCGCGCACGGCGGGTTCCCGCACACCGACGCGCAGAAGGACCTCGCCGCGCTCCCCGACCTGTGCCGGCCGAAGTGCCTCGACGACTTCTTGTGGGCGCGCATCGCGGAGAGCGCGCGCGTGAAGCGCCCGAACCGCGGGAGCCGCGGGCACGAGTTCGGCTGGGACACCTTCGCGCAGTTCTGCAAGCTCGTCACCGAGAAGCTGGACGTGCCCGTGAAGCGGCTCGTGCGCGGCCACGACCACGTCACGGACCGGTGGACGGAGTACCCGGAGTACGCGGACAACGGCGTTCCGGTGCTGACGATCAACGCGATGGGCCGGTTGCTCGACGGCGAATCGGCGCGGCGTGATGGTCGCCCGCACCCGTTCCCAGTGGTCGGGAAGCACACAGCGAATCACTTGCCCGAAGTGATAGTGCTGCCGCTCGACCCGGAGGAGGTGGACCGCGCGTTCCGCCGCGCGCGCCACGCCGAACCCCCGGCCGCGGAGGGCGGGGCGTGAGGCTGGTGCTCCAGTGCGCGATGTGCGGCACGCACCACCCGGTCGGCACCGCGGTCTGCTCCACCTGCCTGGCCTCCGGCGTCACGCAACTGCGGCTGATGTTCGAGTGCCAAACGTGCGGCGCGCTCGGCCTCGACCCCGCGTGCGGGGCGTGCGCGACCCGCGAGTTCGAGAACGATCTGCTCCTCGCGGAAGAGGTGATCGAAGTGCCGTACACGATCGACGGGTCCGAGGAGCCGCCCGAACCACTCAGTCTGGACGACGACGGGTTCGACCTCGACGACGCCTTCGATGCCGACGGCGGGGTCGAGTTGATCGAGTTCGACGAGGACGACGAGATCGGTTGGGACAAGCACTGAGGGAGGGGTGCCGCGGATGGACGATGTGGTCGCGCGGTGCCCGGACTGCGGTAACGAAGAGGCCCGCGCGTTCCCCAGTTGCGCGGTGTGCGGGCGCGCGGTCGCGTCGCGCTGGTGGTGCCACGCCTGCGGCGACTGGCTCGCGGGCCGCCCGTGCCCGGTGTGCGGTGGCGGGGTCGGGGTCCCGGCGGAACTCGCGCTCGGGGCGTGCGTGGTCGGCGCGTCGGTCGCGTTCAAGATCGCGGCTCGGAACCCCGGTAAGAGGTCTGTCACCTGCACGGTCAGTTCCCCCGATGCCGGGGTCGCGGTCGCCAACCCGCGGCTCGTCGTGCCGGCCGGCGGCACGGCCGAACTGCGCGGCGCGGTGAGGCTCCCCGCCGGGCCGCTCGGCCCGCGCACCTTTCTGTTGCGGTTCGACGGCTCGGTTCCCACCGAAACGCTCCTCGTCGTCGAGGCCGCGGCCCCGGCTCCGCGCCTGGAGTTCGTCCCGTCGCCGGTCGCCATCAGCACGTCGTTGCCCGGCAGCACCGTGCGCACGGCGGTGACGCTGAAGAACATCGGTAACGTTCCGCTCATCGCGAAGCTGTCCGGGTCCGCGCCGTGGCTCGCGGTCGAACCGCGCCGCGCGGAACTGGCCCCCGGCGAGGCGCTGGTGGCGCGCCTCAAGGCGTCAAGCCGGCGCACGGACACGGGCACGCTCGAAGGGGAGGTTCGGGCCGAAGCGGGGGGCGAGACGTGGACCGCGGGCGTGCGGTTCGCCCTGCCGGCCCCGCAGCTCGCGGCCGATCCGGTCGCGTTCGGGGAACTCGCGCCGGGCAGCCCGGCGTTCGTCGAGGTCGTGCTCCGCAACACCGGGCGCGTACGGGTCGCGTGTAGGCTGACGGCGGCGCACCCGTGGCTCCAGGTGCGCCCGTCGCGCGTGAATCTTCCGCCGGGCCGCGAGAAGAAGTTGCGCGCCCGCGCCGTGCTGAACGCGACGCACGACGGCCCGCAGAACTCGGAGCTGGTCGTCTCCTCGGCAACGGGCGTTGTGCTGCGCGTGCCGGCGAACGCGACCGGCAAGATACCAAAGGCCCTACTTCGAGCGGTGCGGAAGCAGCGCGTGCGCGACGTGATCGGCCCGCCAGTCGAGCGCCCGTTTCGCGTCGCCAACGACGGCGACGCCCGACTCGAATGCGCCGCGACCGCCGACCGGCCGTGGATTCAGATCGTCACGCCCGTGCTGAAGGTCGGGCCGGGGAAGAAACGGAAGCTGCGCTACGTCCTCGACCTGCCGGTGCTGCCGCGCGGCGAGCACTCGGCCACCATCACACTCACCTCAAACGGCGGCACCGCGACCGTTCCGCTGACAGTTCACGTCCTCGACCCGAACCCGGTGCTGGAGGTCGTCGCCGGGCCGGACCTGGGGCTAGTCACGCCGGACCTGCCGCTGTCCGTGTTCGTGCAGGTGCGGAACGCCGGCATCGGGCTGCTGAGCGTGAGGGCCGCGAGCGAGCAGCCGCGAGTCGAGGTGTCGCCGGACGAGACCGACGTGCCGACCGGACCGCCGGTGCGGTTCAACCTCGCGAGCCCGGTGGGCGGGCTGGCCGGCGGCGATCACGAGATCGGCGTGCGGTTCACGAGCAACGGCGGCGACGGGCGCGCCGCGGTCCGGTTCCGGCTCCCCGTCGAACAGCTCGACGCGCCGGCGCTGGTCGACCTGGGCGACCGCGCCGCGGGACGACCGACGGGCGACTCGGTGAAGGTGAAGAACACCGGGCCGGACCGCCTCACGCTGCGCGTGCGCGGCGAGCACCAGTGGATCCGCCCCGGCACGGACAAGCTGAGCATCGCCCCCGGCGAAACGGTGTCGCTGCCGTTCCGCCTCGACCTGCCCGCGGGCGTGTTCGGCCCGCGCGTGAGCACGATCCTGCTCGAAGGGCGCGCGATCCGGCACGCGGTCGCGGTGCGCGCGGTCGCGCGCAAGGTCGATCTGGTTCTGGTGCCGGGTGTGGTGCTGCTCGGCGACATGAACCCCGGCGAGGAGCGGGCCTTCACGATAGACGTGGTGAACGCCGGCGAGATTGTGGCCGAGGTGCGCGAGGCCCACGCGAGTGGCGATCTGGAAGTGTGGGTCCGCAAGGCGACCGTGCGACCGGGCGACCGGGTGACGCTCGCCGGCCGCGCGCGTGTGAACACGCGGCAGTCCGGGCAGCAGGTGCGGGCGATGGTGCCGCTTGCGGAAGAGGCCGCGGTGCGCTGTGTAGCGAACGTGACGCGGTCGCTGGTGCCGCGCATCGCGGCCGTTGCCGCGACGGTCGGCGGGCTGGTCGGCGGGGGTGCGGTGTCGGTCGCGCTGGGCTGGTGGCTCGGCGTCCCGCTGGCGCTGTCCGGCATCGCCGTCGGCGCGTGGCTGTTCTGGCTCGATACGCGGTGAACGCGACCCCGCGCGCGGGCTACAACGAGGTCAGGAGATATACATGGGCAAAGTGATCGTACTTACGGGCGCGACGCGCGGGCTGGGCCGGGCGCTGGTGGCCGAGTTCTCGGTCGGCGGGCACATGGTCGTCGGGTGCGGGCGCGGCGACGGCCACGTTCGCGCGCTGCGTGCCGAGTTCCCGGCCCCGAACGACTTCGCCCGCGTCGATGTGACCGACGGTGCGGCGGTCGGCGCTTGGGCTGACGAAGTGATCGCAACGCACGGCGCGCCCGACCTGCTCATCAACAACGCGGCACTCATGAACGCGCTCGCGCCGCTGTGGGAAGTACCCGCTGAGGAGTTCTCGGCGATTGTGGACGTGAACATCAAGGGGGTGTTCAACGTGGTGCGGGCCTTCGTGCCGGCGATGGTCGCGCGGCGGCAGGGCGTGATCGTGAACCTGTCGAGCGGTTGGGGCCGCAGTGTCGCACCGGAGGTGGCCCCGTACTGCGCGACCAAGTACGCCATTGAGGGACTGACGCAGGCGCTCGCGCAGGAACTTCCCAGCGGAATGGCCGCGGTGCCACTGAATCCGGGTATCATCGATACGGACATGCTCCGGCAGGCGTGGGCCGACGGCGCGAGCCGCTACCAGAATCCGACCGACTGGGCGAAGAAGGCCGCGCCGTTCTTGCTCGCACTGTCCGCGAAGGACAACGGCCGCCCGCTGTCGGTCGGATGACGCGAACTGTGATCGTTAATACTGAGATTACAATCATGACACGGGACCGCCGCTCGTTCCTCGCCGCGGGTGCGCTCGCGGGCCTCGCGCCGACGGCGCGCTCTGAAACGCCGACCAAGCTCGCGAAGCCCGGCACAACGAAGAACACGAAGTTCGCCGTCAACATCGAGATGTGGTGGCGGAAGGAGAAGGACTACCTGAAGCGGCTCGAAGCTGCCGCCGCGCTCGGCTTCCCCGCGGTCGAGCTGTGGCCGTGGGAGAACAAGGATCAGAACGCGGTTGCGGAGACGTGCGAGCGGCTGAACTTGAAGATCGCGCAGTTCACCGCGTGGGGCTTCAAACCGGGGCTGAACGACCCGAAGAACCACAACGCCTTCGTCGAGAAGATCGACAAGAGCTGCGAGGTCGCGAAGAAGTGGAAGTGTTCGATGATGTGTGTCGTGGCCGGCGACGACATCGCGGGCGTGTCACAGGAGAAGATGCACGAGAACGTGATCGAGGGCCTGAAGAAGGGCGCGCCGGTCGCGGAGAAGCACGGCGTCACGCTGATCCTGGAGCCGATGAACGTGCGCGTCGATCACAAGGGCCACTGTCTTTACGGCTCGGCACCGACGCTCAAGATCATCAAGGCCGTTGGCTCGAAGTTCGTGAAGATCAACTGGGACCTATACCACATGCACATCACCGAGGGCGACCTGTGCGGGCACCTCAAGGAAGGGTTCGCCGCGGACGCCATCGCCTATGTGCAACTCGCCGACCACCCCGGCCGCAACGAACCGGGCACCGGCGAGATTCACTATCCGCGCGTGCTGAAGGAACTCAAGGCGCTCAAGTACACCGGCTACGTCGGACTGGAGTGCGTGCCGAAGGGCGCGGAAGACGCCGCCGCGCAAGCGGTCTACGCCGCCGATAGCTGGTAAGCCGACTTTAGCCGCACGATGGACGCAGACACGATCAAGACAGAAGGCAGGGTTCAAGACAAACTCCGTTCTTGTCTGATCGTGGCTTTCTCTGTGTTCATCGTGCGGCTCCTCTTCATTCGGGACTGCTGCTATGCCCGCCAAGAAAGTTGCCGCGGTCGTTACCGAGTACCGCAGGTGGTCGCACGCCGACGTGATCCTGCGCAACCTGCTCGGCGGCTACCCCGACGGCACCAAGCCGAACCTCGAACTCGTCGCGCTCGTCACCGATCAGGTGCCGAAGGGCGACATGAGCCGCGACCTCGCCAAGAAGCACGGCTTCAAGATTTACGACGCCATCGCGGACGCGCTCACGCTCGGCACCGGCAAGCTCGCGGTCGAGGGCGTCATCTCCATCGGCGAGCACGGCAAGTACCCGGAGAACGAGAAGGGCCAACTCCTCTACCCGCGGCGGAAGTTCTTCGAGGAGATTTGCAAGGTCTTTGAGACGACGAAGAATGTCGTGCCGGTGTTTAACGACAAGCACCTCGCGGCGACGTGGGCCGACGCGAAGTGGATGTACGATCGCGCGCGGAAGCTGTACGTGCCGTTCCTCGCGGGGTCGTCGGTGCCGGTGACGTGGCGGATACCGAACCTCGTGCTGCCCAAAGACTGCGAGATCACCGGCGCGGTGCAGCTCGGCTACGGGCCGTTCGAAGGGTACGGGTTCCACGCCATCGAAGGGCTTCAGTGTATGGTCGAGCGGCGCAAGGGAGGCGAAACCGGCGTGAAGGCCGTGACGTGCCACTCGTCGAAGGCGATGTGGGACGCCATCGACAAGCAAGCGTGGGCCAAGCCGGTGCTGGACGCGGCACTGAAGCTGGTGGACTCGCACGCGAAGGGCGACATGCGCGAGCTGACCACCACGAGCAAGGAGACCGGCACGTTCGAGATCGAGTACCGCGACGGGCTGCGCGGGTATGTGCTCATGCTGAACGGCTGGATCTACGAGGGCGCGGGCGGGAACTTCAACTTCGCCTGCCAGCGGAAGGGCCAAGATAAGCCCGACGCGACGCAGTTCTTCTTGCAACAGCCGGACCCGTTCGGGCATTTCATGGAACTGACGCGCGCCATCGACAGCCTCGTGAGCACCGGGCACGCGCCCTACCCCGTCGAGCGCACGTTGCTCACCACCGGCATCCTCGACGCACTCATGACGAGCAAACACGAGAAGGGTAAGCGGATCGAAACGCCGCATCTGGACATCGCCTACAAGCCGACCGAGTGGGGCCCGGCGAAGAGCGCGATCCCGAAGTTGCAGAAGTAGCATCCGAGCGGGGGGCGTAAGCCCCCTGTGGTTCAGCACACAGGGGGCTTACGCCCCCCGCGCAGGTGTCATTCCTCCGCGCTCACCCGCACCATGCCC
>SXHE01000673.1 GCA_005773755.1 Planctomycetia bacterium | reverse complement strand
GGGAAATGACCGCCCTCCAGTTCGTGCTCGACCCATGCGTCCATGTCGGTGCCTCCGACAAGTACCGGGCGAAGCCTCTCCTCAGCGCCACATTACTCCAAATGCCCCGAGCCGAACACGGAACTTGTGGGTAATTGAAAGGTTCAAGACCCCACGGCGATGGGACGACCGGCTGCGGGTCCACTTTGTCGCCGCGCCCCGAGCGCCAGCGCAGCAGACCCGCAGTGACGAACGCCATCAGCCCGGCCCCGAACGCGGCCCACGCCCAGGCGCGCTTTCGGATGTACTCGTACCGCTTGCTGCTCGGCACATAGGTGAACCGCTCCTCGGAGCCGACCGGCGACGCGATCGGGTCGCGGCCGGCGTTGAAGGCGTCGTAGAAGCGCTCGTCCGTGGGCGGCACGCCGGCCGCGATCTGCTTCGCCTCGTAATCCTGATATTCGCGCTGGTATCGCTCACCGTGCGCCAACTCCGCCTCGAACCGCGGGCGGAACCCAGCGATCTCCGCCGCCGACAGCTTCGACCAGTTCGCGTGCCGGCCGCTCGGCGGTTCGCCTGTGGCGAAGGACTTCTCGATATCGGTCTGCCGCTTGCGGCAGTGGGTGCGCAAGAACTCACGGTCCGCCGGGTCCGGCGAGAACTGATCGGCCATCCGCGAGGCCCGTTCGTAGGCGGTCCAGGCGATGTGCCGCTGGCCGACGCGCAGCATCGTTTCGCCCAGCGCCAGCGCGAAGTGCGGGTTCGGCCCGCTGCCCTGTCGCCACATCCCCACGATGCCCAGCACCGGCTCATCGAACGGCACCGGCTTCAAGTGGTCGGGCGCGTTCACGTCGTCGCGCGAGTTCTCGTTGCCGACCTTCGTGATGTACTGGCGGATCGGGCTGAGTTTCTGCCACTGGTCCGGATCGTCGGGCCGCGCATCGGGTTGGAAGAAGGCCGGTACACCCCAGTCGGCCCGACCCTGGTTGAACTCGTGGTTCGCCGCGCGGCCGTAGCCGGTGGCCCAGGCGGCCCGCTCGCGGTCCAGAATCTCCTCGCTGGTCAGTCCGAGTCGGTTGCCCAGAAAATCGACAGCCCGGAGCGTGCCCCCTTCGGTCATCGCGCTCCATTGGAACTCGCCGAGTTCGATCTGCCAGCGCTCGCGGCCGAAGTGGGCCATGTCGTTCACCGCGACCGACTTCTTGACGTGCTCGACGCCTTCGCGGAACAGCTCGCGCGACTTTGCGTCGCCGGCCGCGGCCTTCGACTGGTGCGCGCTCATCAGGTAGGTGCCGAGGTTGGCGTAGGAGGTGTACCGCTGCGGTTCGGGCAGGTCGCGAGCCACCTGTTGCGCGAGCTTGTCGCGCATGACGCGGACCGCTTCGTCCGGGTCGCCGAGCCGTTCGAGTTCGGCCGCGAGGTCGTCGGCCATCGGGAACGTGGCCGGGTTGTCGGACCGAAGTGGGGCGAGCCGGGCGCGCGTGACGCGGTTCCGCGCTTCGTAGTACGCGCGGCCGTGTTTGGGGTAGCGCTCGTGAATGACGTCGTGAACCATCGCGAACCGCAGCGACGTGTGACCAGCATATTGCGGGACGTGGTGCGGCAGCGGGACCGTTTCCGCGAGGAACGCGTAGTCGTTCGTGCGGTTCGGCTGGTGAAAGGAACAGCCGCCGAAGAAGCCGGCGCAGCCGCCGAAGAGGATCGCGAACGTGAGGCCGATCGCGCGACCGATGCGACGCGCCACGGGTCAGCTCCGGGCGCGGGGCTTCGCGAAGCCGAGCCTCAGCGCCCCGAGGAGCAGCACCACCCCACCGGCGTACAGCACTCCGGCGCTGGGTCGCCCCGCGGGTTCGGGCGACGCGGCCGGCGGCGCGGGCGCGGGGTCGCGGTACTGCGACTGGAACTCGCGCTCCGCGCCTTGCAGTTCGACGTCGTTGATGCACGCCGCAACCGGCCCGGCGGTGAACGCGAGGATCAAGCACGCGACGAGTCGAGACACGGCACACCCCCGGGAACGCGGATCAGGGCAGCGCGTTCAGTGTGGCCCGAAGCGGGTGCGGTGTCAACGGGGCAAGTCGTCCGCCGCTTCTACTTCAAGCTCACGCACACCAGCGTCTTCCCGTCGCGGGCGTACAGCCGGCCGTCGGCGAGCGCCGCGGCGGCGCGGGTGGGCTTGGTCAGGATCGTGGCGCGGGCGCGCTCTTTGTACCCGTCCGGCGAGGCGTCGCACCGCACCAGCTCGCCGCTCTCGGTCAGGGCCAGAAGGCCGCCGTCCACCGCGATCAGCGACGCGACCCCGAACTTGGCCTCGCTCCACTTCACCGCGCCCGTCTTCCACTCCAGGCAGCGCAGGTGGGTCGCCCCGGTGTCGGCGCGACCGTGGGTGCCGTACAGGTAATCGCCCATGCGCACCGGCGTCGTGTACTGGCTCGATAGCGACTTGTCGTTCGACCACACCTCTTCCGCCGTCCCCTTCTTCGCGCTCAGCAGCACGCCGCCGGTGGCGTAGGACGCCGTGAGGAAGATTTCGTCCTTCCACACGAGCGGGGTCGCGGCCTGCACGCTGTTGTTGTCGCGCGGGCGGAACGGGAAGTCGTACAGCGACTTGCCGGTGGCCGGGTCGAGCACGCGCAGGCCGGCGCGGGTGAGGAACACCGCGGCCGGCTTGCCGTCCAGGTTGGCCGCGGTGGGCGACGAGTAGCTCGCCCCGTCGTCGGTCGATTTCCACACCTCTTTGCCGTCGGCCACGTTGAACGCGACCACGCCCGCGCCCTTACCGCCGACGTTCACCAGTACCTTGTCGCCCACCACCAACGGCGAGCACGCGGCCCCGAAGAAGCCCTTGTCCGCCTTGTAGTCGGCGAGGAGGTTGCGTGCCCACAGCGCCTTCCCCGTCGCCAGTTCGATCGCGGTGAGGTCGCCGTTCGGCCCCAGCGTGAACACCGTGTTGGCGGAAACCGTGGGCGTCGCCCGCGGCCCGTTGTCGAAGTTGAAGTCGTCCACGTACTTCGTCTGGTAGGTGTGCTTCCAGACTTCCTTGCCGGTGGCCGGGTCAAGGGCGAGCACGACCTCGTCGTTCTCGACGCGGTGGAAGAACACGAGCTTCCCGCCGGCAAGAACGGGCGCGGCCCACCCTTTCCCGGCGTCGAGCTTCCACAGCAGTTTCGGCCCGTCCTTCGGCCAGGCCCAGTTGAGCTTGGTTTCGGCGGAATGGCCGTCGCGCGCCGGGCCGTGCAGTTGTGGCCAGTCCCCGCCTTGGGCAGAGGGTGCGAGCGCGAGTGCGAGGACGAGGGGAAGAACGAGGCGAAGCATTCGCAAGCTCCGATGGTGTGCCGCACGTGTTCTCGGCGCGTATGCCGAAGGGCGCGTTCGGTGTTCACGCGGACGGCTGGCTCAGCAGTTGCGTGAGCTGTTCGGTCAGTTCGCCCGGAGTGAACGGCTTGTGGAGGAAGTGTACGTCCCCGCCGCGTGCGGGGAACAGGTCGTCGGTCGGGTGGCCGGACATGAAGAGGACACGGATGTTGGGGAACTTCGCGCGGACCCGCGCGGCCAGCTCGCGCCCGTCGAGGCCGGGGAGTTCCAGATCGGTCATGAGCAGATCGAAGTGGGCCGCGGGCTCGTCCAGCGCGCGGAGCGCCGCCATCGGATCGGCGACCGCGACCGCGGTCAGCCCGGCGGATTCGAGCACATAGCGGACGTAGTCGCGAACGCCATCGTCGTCTTCGACCAGCAGTGCCACCGCTCGCGCGCCGGTGGGGCTCGTGGCGGGCCCGTTCCCCGGGCTGCTGGGGATCACGACTGTAATCGGACCGTCGGCCGACGCACCGGCGCGCGGCGCGGCGGGCAGATCGACCTCGAACGCGGTGCCGCGCCCGAGCACGGAGTCGAATCGGACCCGGCCGCCCAGTTCGCGCACCGCGTCGTACACGGTCGCCAGCCCGGTGCCGGTGCCGTCGGGCTTTGTAGTGAACCCGCGGTCGAACGCACGGGCCTGTACCTCCGCACTCATGCCCGCGCCGGTGTCGGTCGCGGTCAGCCGCACCCAGCCGGGTTCGGGAACCGAGGTCGCGACCGTGAACGTGCCGCCGGTGGGCATCGCCTCGCTCGCGTTCACCGTCAGGTTGATGAGAATTTGGAGCAGCAGTCCGGTGTCGGCCAGGGCCAGCGGCAGCGCGGGGTCCGGGGCGAAGCACAGCACCGTGTGGTTGCCGAGCAACCGGGCCAGGATCGGCTCGGCGTCGGCGATCAGCGCGTTCAGGTCGAGCGGGTGCGGGGTGCCCCGGCGGTGCCGGCTGAACGCGAGCAGCATGCGCGACAGCACGACCGCGAGCCGCCCGGCGCGGCGGATGTTGGCGAGCGTGGTGGCCCGCTCGGGGTCGTCGGCCGCAGCCTCGTCGAGCATCTGCGCGCAGCCGTTGATGACCGTTAGGATGTTGTTGAAGTCGTGAGCGACGCCACCGGCGACGCGCCCGACCGCTTCGAGCCGGCCCGACCGGTCCAGTTGCCCCTCCAACTGGCGCTTCTCCTCGGACCGCTTCTGTTCGAGCGCCTTGGCGCGGCGCACCTGCACGCGCAGCGCGGTCACGGTCGCGCCGCCGAGCAGGAACAGGCCGACGAACCCGGCCGTCAGATAGGCGACCCGGCGACCGGTCCACCACGGTGCCGGCGGCAACACCGCCGGTTCCGGCGCGCGCGGCGGGCCTTCGATCACCTTCAGCCCGTCGGCCCGCGCGACCAGCGCGAACGTGTGCCGCGGGAACTTGTCGAACTGCTGCCGCGACACGACGCCGACCACTTCGACCGTGCTCCCGACCTCGACCGGCGCGACCGGGTCCACCATCACCACGGAAAACGTGAGCGGGTCCGCGAGGACCGTGAGCGTGGCCCAGTCGCCCTGCCGCCCGGTCGCAAGCACCTTACCGGTGAACCGCGCGACGCGGCCTTCGAGTTTGCCCGCGGCGGCGGCGGCCAGGGTCGCACCCGGCAGCGCGGCCGGCAGCGGCAGGCCGTCGATCGGGGCGACCGGATCGGGCGCGAGGATCGTCGTATTCTCAAGCAGGGGCGGCTGGGTGGTCCCGGCCGCGCGCGGGAACCCGTACGCGATCACCCGCTGACCGGGGCGCAGGTCGACCGACTCACGAAGCCGGAGCTGCACGACGCCGGTCGGGTCCAGAACGAAGAAGTGCTTCCCGGCCTGATTCAGCGTGATCGTGCCCTCGACGCGCACCGGGCGGCGGGCGGCGAGCGGGTCCGAGCGCGGCTGATCCAGCGCGCGTGCCGTAACCAGTGGCACCGAGCCGCGTTCCTGCGGGCGCTCGATTACGACCAGTTCGTCGAAATCCGAGACCAACAGGTGCGACGGGTCGGACCCGCCGGTACCGCGCTTCCAGACTCCGCGCACCCGTACAGTTGCGCCGCGCAGGTCGCTCGCGCGCTTCTTGTCGAAGGGCATCCCGCAGGGCACGCACGCGACCACGCTGCCGCGCCCGCGGGCCAGATCGAGCTTCAGCCAGTTCTCTTCCGGCTGCCACGCACCCTGAACGACGACATCCGCCGTTACCCACTCCGCGTCGAGGAAATACGCCTCGTCGGTGGTCAGGTTGAACCGCTGGGCCTTCGGCAACCGGTCGCGGGTGCCCGGCATCACCTGCACGATTCCGGCCCGTACCTCGGGCACGAACGCGCCGGCAGTCGTCAGCCCCACCAGTTCGACCGTGTCGCCGGGGTTCAGTTTCACGTTGCGCATGCGCCACTCGACGCGCACGCCGCCACTGTCGTCTTGCAGGTAGAAGTGGCCGTGAGCGCGCGGCGCGTACGTGACCGTGCCGCGCAGGGAAACGAACCGCCCGGCTTTCGCTTCGGAAAGCGGCAGCGCGCGCACGTCGTGCGCGGTGCGCAACACCGGCGGGAACCCCGGAGCCGTGCCGGGGAAGAGCAGCGCGAGGCAGATGGCGAACATATACGGGCCGTGCTGAGGGGGGCGCGAGCGCCCGGTTCCCTCCTCATATACCCGCGACCGTCCCAGAAGAAAACGCAGAATGCGAATCTTCGGCAGAATCGGCCCCACCGTTACCCCAACCAGGTCGGCAGTTCCCCGGCCGCAGGCAGCTTCACCACGGTTACGGAACTGATCTTGGGGTGGGCTTTCACCGCGGCCAGCGCCGCCTCCGGCGGCGGGCTGTCCAGGTTCAGGATGCCGATCGCCTCGCCCCCGGGCGCTTGCCGGCCAACGGTCATCTGCGCGATGTTGACGCCGTGCGTGCCGAAGATGGTGCCCACGAACCCGATCAGGCCGGGCACGTCGCGGTGGGTGAACACCAGCAGCACGCCGTCGAGGTAGCCCTCCATGCGGAACGGCCCCAGTTGCACGAGCCGCACGTACTGATCGCCGAACAAGGTGCCGGCCGCGACCGTCGTGCCTTGCTCCGTCTCCACCTCGGTGTGCAGCAGCGCGGCGAAGTCGCCCTTCTTGGGGTTCGCGGACTCGACGATCTCGATGCCGCGCTCGCGCGCCAGCAGTTCGGCGTTGACGAGGTTCACCCCACCGCTGAGCCGGTACTCGAGCAGCCCCGCGGTGAACGCGGCCGTCAGCAGCTTGGTCTTCTGCCCCGCGAGGTCGCCCCGATAGGACAGCACCGCGCGCCGCACGGTGCCTTGTGCTACCTGTGCCTGAAGCAGTCCCAGGCGGCGGGCCAGATCGACGTAGGGCCGCACCTCCGCGAGTTCGGTCGGGTTCACTGCGGCCATGTTGACCGCGTTCGCGACCTGCCCGCGCAGCAGGAAATCGGCGATCAGTTGCGCGGCCTCGATTGCGACGCTCTCTTGCGCTTCGAGCGTGGACGCGCCCAGGTGCGGTGTGAGGACGACATTGGGAGCCTTCAGCAGCGGGTTGTCCGCGACGACCGGTTCCGCGGTGAACACGTCGATGCCCGCGCCGGCGATGGTGCCGGCCGCGAGCGCGTCGGCCAGCGCCTGTTCGTCGACGATGCCGCCGCGGGCCACGTTCAGCACCCGCGCGGTCTTCTTCATGAGGCCCAGTTCGCGGGCACCGATCAGGCTCTTGGTCTGCGCCCCCCCGGGAACGTGAAGTGTGAGGAAATCGACCTGCGGGAGCAGTTCGTCCAGGTTCGCGGCGGTGTCGTAGCCGAGTTCGGCGGCCTTCGCCGCGGTCACGAACGGGTCGAGCGCGAGCACCCGCATGTCCAGGCCCTTCGCGCGCCGGGCCACCTCGCGGCCGATGCGCCCCAACCCGACCACGCCGAGCGTCTTCCCGGCCACCTCGGTGCCCACGAACTTGTTGCGGTCCCAGCCACCAGCCTTCATGGTGGCGTCCGCGACCGGGATGCGCCGGGCCAGCGCGAGCAGTAGCGCGACGGTGTGTTCGGCCGCGGACACGGTGTTGCCGCCGGGGGTGTTCATCACCACGACGCCCTTGCGCGTGGCCGCGGGCACGTCGATGTTGTCCACACCGACGCCGGCCCGCGCGATGGCGCGCAGGCTCCCCACGTCCTCGAAGAACTCGGCGGTCAGTTTGGGTTGCGAACGGCAGATGACGGCATCGGCCGCGCGGATCGCGGCCTTGAGTTCGTCACCCTTCAAGCCGGGCCGGTTGTCCACCTCGACCCCGGCCGCGACGAGCAGTTCGATCCCCGCGGCTTCCAACTTGTCGGCAATCAGTACGCGCGGCATTACGGGAATGTTCCTATGACATCGGTTTGAAATCTCGACGTCGAGTAGTTTACGACCCGCGAGCCACTCGGCACACACGGCTTCCGTCGTGTATGGCATCAGTCCTCGTGGTGGGCGTACTTCTTCGGGTTGAAGTCGGGCCACTCGATCGTGATCGGCTTGCCGTTGATGACCACGGGCGCGGTGACGGTGAGCTTGTCGCCCGCTTTCATCCAGGGGGCCTTCGCGACGAAGTGCGAGCACTTGCCGTCGGGGTCGCCCGGGCGCTCCGCTTTCGGGGCCGGCTCGAATGTCAGGGCGTGCGGTGTGCCGTCGGCGGTCGTCGCGGTGGAGGTGAAACTCGCCAGCGGCAGCGGCACCGGCTTGTGCTCCGCGTCCGGGGTCTCGAAGAACACGTCCAGTTCGTTGCCGTCCTTCCGTGACAGGTGCGCGGTCAGTGCCGCGTGGTAGTGCCCGGCGTCGGCGAGTTTGAACTTGCCGCGCTCGTGGGTGTGTTCGTCCTCCTCGGACTTGAACGTGGCCGGGGGCACGGGTTTCGGGCAGCCACACAGCGCGAGGGTAGCGAGCGCGAACGAGACCAAGCAAAGACGCCGCATGGGGTACTCTTGTGAGGAAGGATCAGCGGAACTGTTCGGGGAAGACGAACCCGCCGAACACCACGAAGCCCAGCAGGAGCGCGATCGCAACCGTGATGGTGCCCAGCACCAGCCCGGCCACGGCCATGCCGCTGTCCTTGTAGACCGCGCTCAACTGCCGCGCCGTGCTCGCGATCTGCACCACGCACGCACGCACAAACGCACGGCGACCGCCCATGACAGGGCCATACGTTGTTACATGCATCCATGCATATTTCCGCATGC
>SXHE01000672.1 GCA_005773755.1 Planctomycetia bacterium | reverse complement strand
GGCGACCGCGCTCCGCACCCAGGCGAACCGGGCCCGCGCTTCCACACCGGGCACCGCGTGGCCGCCCGCGGCGAGTTGCTCGCGCGCCGCGGCCAGCGCGGTCGCGAGCCGCTCCCCGTGCCGCTCGGTCTGCCACTTCTCGACGTGCCCGCCCACGTCGATGAGCAACCGCCGCGCGAGTACCGGCGGCAGGTCGTCGGCCAGCTCTTTGCGAAGCTGCTCCACTGCGTCGTCGAACGACGGGGGGAACGCCGGGCCGCGCGGAACCGCGCCGCTATCGGCCGCGGCGCGGATCGCCTTCGTTAGCTCGTCGAGGCCGGTGCCGTTGTTCGCCTGAATCGGCACGACCGGGACGCCGAGTTGTTGAGACAGTTTCGCGTAGTCGAACGTCAGCCCTTGCGCCGCCGCCGCATCAATCATGTTGACCGCGACCACGACCGGCACGCCCAGGTCGAGCAACTGGCTGGTGAGGTACAGGTGCCGGTCGAGGTTGGTCGCGTCCACGATGGAGACGACGACGGCCGGCTTCGGCTCTTCGGGGCGTCGGCCCAGTAGCAGATCGACGGCGACCATCTCGTCCGGGCTGCGCGCGGCGAGGCTGTACGTGCCGGGCAGGTCGATCAGGTCGAAGGTGATGCCGTCCGCGGTGAAGTGCCCCTTCTTCATCTCGACCGTGACGCCGGGGTAGTTGCCCACCCGTTGCCGCAACCCGGATAGGGCGTTGAACAGCGTGGACTTGCCAGCGTTCGGGTTGCCGACGAGTGCGACGGACAGTGTGGCGGTCTGCATGGTTGTGGCGCGCTCGCCTAAACGAGTTGAACAGCGATGTTTGCGGCTTCGGCTTTGCGCAGACTGAGGCGGGAGTTTCCGAACCGGATCTCGATCGGGTCGCCCAGCGGGGCGCGGGCCACGACTTCGACCCGCTCGCCCTCGAGCAACCCGAACTCGTACAGCCGCTGCACGAGGGCCGGGTCACCGGTCACGGACACGACTTCGGCGCTCTGGCCGGGCGAGAGGTCGGCGAGGGTGGGCATCAGGCACTTACCGGGCGTACGAGGATCTGCGCGCTGTCTTCGCCGCGCAAGCACAGCTTGCACCCGGCCACGTTCAGCAGGCACGGCGAGCCGGGTTGAACCACCTGCACGCGGCACCCCTGGCGGATGCCGAGTTCGGCGAGCCGCCCGACCCACGCGGGCAGGCCGGTCACCTCCTCGACCTCGGCCCAGTCGCCGGCTCGCAGCATGTCTAACGGCATCATTATGGAGTGCCCGCGTGCGAATCTTATTGAGATTGCGTCTCAGTACAGTTTCGCTGCGCGCGGGGTCGGTGTCAAGAGGTGGACGGACGATTTGCGCGCTCGACGAGGTACGCCGCGAGCGCGTCCCGCCAGTTGCGCGGCGGCGTGACGCCCAGCGCGGTGAGCTTTGCGGTGCTCAGGACGCTGTACGCCGGGCGCTTCGCGGCGGCACCAAACTCCGCGCTCGTGATCGGCGTGAGCGCGGGCGCGAGGTTGCTTTGCCGGAAGCTTTCGGCCGCGAACTCGTACCAGGTGCAATCGCCGCTGTTGACAACGTGGTACAACCCAGCCGCGCCGCGGGCGATCAGCTCGACGGTCGCCGCGGCCACGTCCGCGGTGTAGCTTGGTGTGCAGCGCTGGTCGTCGACCACCTTTAACGGCTTCCCTTGCCCCGCGAGCCGCAACATCGTCTCAACAAAGTTGCCGCCCTTTCCGCCGCTGCCCCACACGCCGTACAACCCGCAGGTGCGGATCGCGAGGTTGTTCGCGCCCGCTTCCAGGGCGTGCTGCTCGCCGCGCAGCTTGCTCGCGCCGTACCTGCTCACCGGGCCGGGTGGGTCGGCTTCCGCCAGCGGCGTGTTGCGCCGCTCGTCCGCGCCGAAGACGTAGTCGGTGCTGAAGTGGACGAGCTTCGCCCAGATGGTTTGGCACGCCTGCGCGAGCACGCGCACACCGAAGTCGTTGACCGCGAACGCCGCGTCCGGTTCCGCTTCAGCCTTGTCCACGAGGTTGTACGCCGCGCAGTTGACGAACACGTCGGGCCGGTGCGCGGCGACCGCGGGGCCGATCGTTTCCGGGCGCGCGAGGTCGATGTCGGTGCGGGACAGCGGCACCACGTCGCCCAGGGCCGCGAGCCGCGGGCACAGGTCGCGGCCGAGCTGCCCGGCGGCACCCAGAACGGCGATCTTCATGAATCCGGCTTTCGTTGTGAGGGGAACGCGTTCAATCGTCGAGCGCGGTGTCTTCGCTGACCGGCGGGGCGACCGAGTAGACCGCGACGGCCGTGGCCGTGGCGAAGGTGCGGCAGAACGCCATCGTCAGCAGCACGTGGTTCGCCCCGCGCGCCAGCATCAGCTCGCGAGTCGGCCCGCTGACGACCACGTGCGGCGGGCCGCCGTTGTCGCACACCACTTCCACGTCGGTCCAACTGGTGCCCCGCTTCCACGTCGTGCCCAGCGCGCGGAACACCGCTTCCTTCGCCGCCCACAGCGCCGTGTACTGTTCGGTGGTCTGCTTCTTGTCGTTGCAGTACCGCACCTCGCGGTCGGTGTACACCTGGCGCAGGAACACGTCGGCGTGCTCGTCGATGAGTTGCCGCACGCGGGCGCACTCCATCACCTGCGTTCCGAGGCCGACGATTGCCATGAGTCGCCTTCCGGGTGTCAACGTCCGCAGCGCGGGGCCGTCGATGGAGTATCTTATCGGCTCCCGCGCGGTCCCGGCGAACGTGCTCGCCCATCAAATCGCGTCCGCGAGTTCCTTGATCGAAGCCGCGAGTTCCTCGGTGGTGCCCACGACGCGCAGGCGGAACAGCGACACGCGGACCCGCCGGCCCGGTGCGGTGTAGTGGGCGCGGTCGTCGACGGAACCGGGGTACACCAGCCCGACGCGGTCCGCGCCGGTCACGCTCGCGTAGGCGAGCACCTGATGCAGGTCGTCGGCGTCCGGGGTCGGCTTCGCGGACTTCCACTTCGTGTCGAACACGGCCCACGGCGCGCCGTTCTTCTCAATAACGATGTCCGGTTGCAGCTCGGTCGGGCCGACCGGGTACGTCGGCTGCGCGAGCACCTTCCACTCCGGGCGCTCCGCGAACGCGCCTTCGATGGCCGCCGTCAGGTAGCGCTCGAAGGCGCGACCCAGGTCGAGCAGGAACGCGCCCGCGCCCGCGGTCAGCGGGTCGGCGGCGCTGAAGCCGTCGAGGACGATGCGGCACACGTCCAGCAGCGGCGAATACTCCGCGGCCCGCGGTTCGGCGCGGGCGGTGGCGAAGTCAAGTTCGGTCGCGACTTCGTCAGGCAGTACCGCGAGGGGCAGCGCCGCGGCCTCGATCCGCTGGCGCAGGGCGCGCGGCAGTTCGCAGCGGAGCAGGGCGGTCGCGGTCGCTTTGGGCACGCGGTTCCAGGGCGTGACCAGATCGAACACCGGTTCGTCGATGTGGAACTGACCGGGGAACGCGCGGCCCGCTGCGTCGCGCATCTGGTCGGCGGTGCGGAGCTTGCCGCGCAGGAACGGCGACACCGTCGAGCGCTCGCCGTACCCCGCGACCAGCCCCGCGCGTGTGACCGCTTCTAGGCGCTCCACGAACGCGGTCGCCAGCACCGCGAGCAGCCCGCCGTCGGGTTCGACCGCTGCGCCGCTGGCTTCCGGCGCAAGACCGAGCAGCAGGCACAGGTTGGGCCAGGGAATCTTGGGGCCGATGGTGTATCGGACGGTAGGCCCGTCGAGGAACCCGACGTACCCGCGCGGCGTGAGCCTGTACACGCCGCGCTCCGCGGTGGGCGCAACGTCGATGACATGCCGCGCGTGGGCCATCAGGAAGACGGCCTCATCGCGCGGCAACCGCGCCGGCCGCGTCCGGCGTTCGGTCAGTGGAATCGTGCGACGAGTCACGGTTGTCCCTTGTCCGGGTCTGCGGGAGCGGGTTCGGGAAGCGGCGGTAACCGGCGCTGATCGGGGTTCCACATGCGGAAACGAATCCTCGTGGCGCTAACTTTCTCCGCCTCGTCGTGCGTTCCGCCGTCTTCGCGGCCGTCACGCCCCGGTGAGAAAATGATGATACCGTCGTCCGACTTCGTGTACCGGAGTGGGCCGCTGGCGAGTGGGTCGAGTGGTACTGCAGGAATGAACGCGGGGACGAGTTCCGTGAGGTCGTTCGGCCATCGGGTGTGTGCATGTCGGAACCGTTCGCACGCGATTCCTGTGACGGCACAGCGCATTAGCGTCGTATTGCGAATGTAACCCAGCAAGAACTTAGGTTCCGTCGGAGTGAGGAGCAAGCTCGACATTATCCGGTCCGGGTCTTTCCGAACCGACGGGAGTTGGTCGAACGCATCCGCCTGCTTCTCAAGTGGCAAGCGCGCGGCCTCAATCGCAGCGGTGAACCCGCGAATCGCCCGTGCGTGGTCGGCAGCACGGTCGCCGCGGTACTTATAGTCCCACCAGAACCGTTCCCAGGCGTCGGGCCGTGGGCCGGTCTGAGCGTAGACGTCCGTTTTGCCCGCGCGCAAGTTCTCGAACAGTTGGTGGGCCATCGCGCGTTCGCCGCGCAGCCCGTTCAGTAGGATCGGCACCTCGGCCTCGGTCGCGAGTGCGGCTTGAATGGTTGCGAGTTCAGGCAGTGCGGCCGACTGAGCGAGTGCCCGCTCAACCGCGAGAACGGTCGCCTGCCGGCAAGCGCTGCGGATGAGGTAAGCGATGAATGTTGGCTCGTCGCCAACGGACCGACAGGCCCCGGCCATCGCGAGGAGAATGTCCCCGGCGCTCTTTTTTTATCGCCGGCTTCTGTGGCCCGCACCGCGTCCCATGACAGCAGAGCGACCACGCTTCGAGTCCACTGCGACTCCTCGTATTTCGTGTCAGTAACGTTCGGGCCGAGAGTGTGTTCACGGTGGCCGAACGGGTAATTCTTCAGAGTATGAGCGAGTGTGATGCCTGGGGCGGATGCACCCAACTCGCGCCGCACCTCTGCGAGCAGGGTCGCGTCGTACCGCACGTTCGGTGGGACGTCGCGACGCCCGGCCCATTCCTCCGCATAGAGTTGTTTGCCCCACTTGTCCGGCATGTGTGGTCTGATTGCCGGGATCAGCGCGGCGGCGTTCTTTCCTTCGGGCGGGCGCGGCCGCGCGGCGTTTAACTTCTCCCAAGTCCAGTTTGGGTCGTCAGCTTCGGCATTTGAGACGGCGAGTTTACGCTCACTCTCGCCGCGAATGCGGTTCCATTCACGCTCTGCGAGTTGCCAGATGACGAGGATGAGGAACGCGCCCGCGGTAGACAACGCCAGCCGCCGCGCCCACTTCCGAAACCGCGAGCGCGGCTTTGCGGGCGCGGGTTCCTTCGTGGCTTCCTTCGCGGGCGAGTCGCTCATCTCACTCACTCCTCGGTGATCGCTTCGGCCTTGCGGCGATTCGCGCTGGGTTCGCGGAGTATGCGTTCGGGGGTGTAGTCGCGCAGGCGGTCTTCGCGCCCGCTGTGGTAGTCGAGCAGAAGCGGGCGAATGTGGTGGTCCCAGACGGCGCTCAGTTTGTCCGCGTCCAGGTCGGGCACCATGAAGAAGCTGTGGCCGACTTGCTTTTCCGGGCCGAGGTCGCGGGCCAGCTTCAGGTTCAGTTCCTCGAACAGGCGCACCATGCGCGGGCCGAACGTCTCGTCGGTCGGTTCCGCTGTTGGGTGCGCTTCCAGCCAGCGCGCGAGGATGGCGGCGTCCGCGGTCATGTCCACGAACGAGAACCGGCGGCGCAGGGCCTGATCGAGCGCCACCGCGGATCGGTCGAGTTGGTTCATCGTCGCCAGCAGGAACAGGTTGTCCGGCAGGCGGAACGGCCGCTTCGAGTACGGCAGCGTCACGGCCTGATCGCGGTATTCGAGCAGGTACAGCAGCTCGCCGAAGATGCGGGGCAAGTTGCCGCGGTTCAGCTCGTCGATCAGCAGGACGTGCGGCTCGCTCGGCCGCTTTCGGGCCTGCTCCGCGAACTGGCACAGCAGCCCGTCTTCG
>SXHE01000671.1 GCA_005773755.1 Planctomycetia bacterium | reverse complement strand
GGATACTTCTTCTTCGGGTCGAAGTTGGAGGGCCTCACGATGTAGCCGTGAATGTCGGTCTTGCCGTCGCGCCCCTTGCTCACGAACCGCTCCGGGTAGCGCCAGCCGGTTTTCAGCAGCGCGCCCGCGTCGGCCTTTTCGAGGTCGCACACCTTCGTGCCGTCGCTGGTGCGGCGCAGCTCCGCGACCGGCGGCAGATCGACGCGCGAGTAAGTGGCGATGAGGAACTTGCGGTCCGGGGAGAACTCGACGTTCAGCACCGGGCGGCGGTTCTGGTCGAAGGTCATGTGCGTGCCGTCGCCGCCCGTGAGCGCGGTGAAGCCGGTGCCGTCGAGCTTCGCGCGGCACAGGTGAACGTGGTACGGGTCTTGATCGGCGTGCACGCCCATCGCCCAGAACCACACTTCGCGGGCCTTCACATCGACGCGATCCACGCGCCGCACGACCCATTCGCCCCTCGTGACCCGGCTCGCCTTGCCCGTCTTCAGGTCGATGAGGTACAGGTGGTTCCAGCCGTCGCGCTCGCTCATCCAGAGCGCTTCGTTCGTTTCGTCGAGGTAGGTCAGGTGGAGCTTGTTGGTGTAGTCGAAGAACGTCTTGCACTCCTCGTTCACGACGGCCGTGACCTTGCCGCTGTCGGTGTCGATGGCGAGCAGCCGCATGACGCCGTGGCCGCGCTGGTTGTAGGTGAAGTAGTAGCGCTTGCCGTCGGCGCTCCAGTGCTCGTTGCCGACACTCCACGGGTTCGGGAACAGCTCGTCCGAAACGGCGATCTCCTTCTTGGTCTCGACGTCGAACAGGTGCGGCTTGGGCAGCGGGATCGGGTCGCCGGGCTTGAGGTAGAAGTACGTTGAGGTGAGCGGTTGGAGCTGGTCGCGCGGCGACGACTCGACGAGCGTGACCTTGCGCTCGCCCCCGGCCTTCGTCTTGATGGCGATGAGGCGCTTCGAGTCGGGCGACCAGTTCAGCCGGCCGTAGCCGTCGTCGGCCTTGCCGTCTTTGCTCAGTTGGGCCTCTTGGTTCGCCTTCGTGTCGCGCAGCCAGACGTTGTTGTCCTTCACGAACGCGGTCCACTTACCGTCCGGTGACTCGCCCCCGCGGCGCGGCGGCGGCTGCATCGCGCGAACGAACGCCACGTCCTCGTCTTCCACTTCGGCAGTTTCGTCGCGCCCGCCGAAACCCTTCTGTTTGGGCGGAACCGGCTTCGCGTCCTTCGGCAGCTTGTCCTCGCTTACCACTTCGCGTGTGCCCTTCACGGCATCGACGAGTACGAACTCCTTTTTCGCGTTCTGATACCAGAAGCGGGTGCCGTCGGGCGTCCAGTTCGGCGACACCTTCGCGGACGTGACCTTGCCCGCGGTCCACTTGCCGACCGTGGTCGCGCGGTCGTAGTCGTCTTTGGTGCCCTGCGCCGCGGCCAGCGGCGCGAGTGCGAGGAGCGTGAAGAAGGCGAACGTGCGCATGGACAGCCTCTGGTGTGTCGTCGTGGATCGCGAATCAGCGCGCGGCCCAGCCGGGGGCGGTGACGTGGCCGTTCGCGGCCAGCGCGCGGGCGCTCACTTGCAGCACGCGCAGGAAGCCCTCGCTGTCCGCGTGGTCGAACTTGCCGATGGCCTCCATGCTGGCGTTGGCCTCGGAATACATCTGGTGCGGCACGTCCTCCGCGGCCTCGAACTCGGCCCGGCCCTTGTACAGCTTCAGCTTGATCGTGCCCGTCGCGAGCGCGTTGATCGGGGCGAGCGCGGAGCGCGCCATGTGTGTGCCCAGGTCGAAGCCGTAGCCCTGATAAATCTGCTTCGCCACGAACAGCGAGAGCTGGTCGAACAGTTCGCGGCTGCGGCGGTCGAGCACCAGTTGCAGGAGGAAAGCGTAGGCGGTGCCGAGCAGTTCCATGCCGGGCGCTTCGTACACGCCGCGGCTCTTGATCCCGACGAAGCGGTTCTCGACGAGGTGCGTCGCGATGCCGACCGCGTGCTTACCGCCGAGCGCGTTCGCCTGCTGGATGGCCTGGAACGCGGTGGTCTTCTTGCCGTTGATCGCGACCGGGCGGCCCTTCTCGAACCGCACGCTCACACTCTCCGGCGCGTCGGGCGCGTCCTTCGGCAGCACGCCCATGCCCGGCGTCACGAACCACGGCTCCGTGGTCAGGTGTTCGAGCTTGCCGGCCTCGTGCGTCAGGCCGAGCAGGTTCGCGTCGGTGCTGTACGGCGCGTTCTTGCTGGCCTTGATGGGCAGCTTGTGGCCGTTGCAGTAATCGATCATCTCGCTGCGGCCGGGGAACTTCTTGAGGAACTCACGGTCGCGCCACGGGGCGTACACCGTGAACTCCGGGGCCAACATGTTCGTGCAGAGCTGGAACCGCACCTGATCGTTGCCGCGCCCGGTCGCACCGTGGCTCAACACGGTCGCGCCGCGCTTCCGCATTTCGGGGATCATGCCGGCGACGATGACGTGCCGCCCGATGCCGGTCGTGTTCCAGTAGTTGCCCTCGTACTTGGCCTGGAACTGAATCACTTCGAGGCCGCTCTCGGCGATCATCTCGTGCAGCGGGATGGCGACGTAGTCGGCCGCGCCGCACGCCCGCATCCGCGTTTCGATCTCGTCGAAGTTGGACTCGTCCGGCTGGGCGATGTCCGCGGTGAAGCACACGACCGTTACGCCGTTCTCGGTGAGCCACTTGGTCACGGTGCAGGAGTCGAGGCCGCCGCTGGCGGCGAACGCGACGGTCTGGCCCTTCAGGTCGTTCACGGTGGTCATGGGAGTTCTCGCGGTGCGTGAGCGTGATACGCGATAAAATACGGAACCATGCGATTCGCGCGACTCGTCGTTCCCGATTTGCTTCTCGAAGAACTCATCGGGCACGCGCGGAGCCTCGTGCCGGGCGAGTGCTGCGGCCTGCTCGCCGGGCACATTACGCACGAGGTCGCCACGGTTTCGGAACGGTTCCCGATCACCAACGACGCCGCGAGCGCGACCCGCTACGCGACGAACCCGCGCGACATGCTGCTCGCGTTCCGAAGTATGCGCGCGCACGGGCTGGAACTCCTCGCGATCTACCACTCGCACCCGACGTCCGCGCCGGTGCCGAGCCGCTACGACCTCGAAGCCAACACCTACGGCGAAACGGTCGTTCACCTGATCGTGGGCCTCGCCGGTGCGGGGCCGGAGGTCCGGGCCTGGTGGCTGGGCGAAACCGGGTATCGCGAAGCCGCGCTCGAGGTCGCGCAAATCTGACGCTTGCGGGCTTCCATTTTCCGGCGCGCGGCGGTATGCCTCGCGCCATGAGGCCGCGTTCGAGCACCGGGTTCCGTCGGGCGGTGTGGGGGTCGGTCGCCCTTCACGCCGCGGTCGCGTGCGCGCTCCTGCTTCTCCTGCGCGGGAGCGACGAGCGCATGCAGGTGCAGGCGCGGATCGACACGCGCGCCGACGAACCGCAGGTGCGCATGTCGCTGCCGGCGGAAATCGCGATCGAGGTCGCGCCGCCAACTCCGCTTGCGAAGCCGGAGCCGGCGGAAGAGCCGAAGCGACCGGAAGAACCAAGAGCGACGCAGCATTCCGATGCGAACGTTCAACAAGTCGGGGCGATTGCGCCGCCCGGTGGCCCGCCGCTTGTAACGGCGCGGGCGATCCCCAATGTGCTCCCCTCAGAGTTGGTCGCGCTGATCCGCAAGCCGGGGTCGCCACTCGCGAAGCCGCAGGCGGCCGGCGGGCCAGCGGCGATTCACGGCGCGTTCGCGCCGGGGCAGGTCGTGGTGTACGTGCTCGATTGCTCCGGCAGCATGGGGGCGGGCGGCAAGTTCGACGCGGCCCGCGCCGCGCTCGTCGCCACCCTCCAGCAGCAGCCGGCGACCGTGCGGGTCCAGGTGCTCGTGTACGCCGGCGGCGCGAAGGCGCTGCTCGCCTCCGACGGCGCGCTCCCCGCGACAGAGGCGAACGTGCGGGCCGCGGCCGAGAAGCTCGCGGCACTCGACGCGCGCGGAGCGAGCAACCACCGTGAAGCGCTCCGCGCCGCGGTCGCGTTCCGACCCGATGTGATCCTGTTGCTGACCGACGCCGACGACCTCAGCGCCGCGGCGCTGAAACCGGTACTCGCGGCGGCGCAGAAGCCGGTCTCGCTGTGCGTGGGGCTGGTCGCGGCGGACGGCGTGCGGGGCGTGCGCGAGTTGAAGTAAGGGCGGTTACTTCTTCGGGGGCGCCACTCTCCTCGCGGTCGGGTCGCCCTCGCGCAATTCCCAGTACGCACCGGGTTTGAGGTTCTCCCACGTTTCCACCTTGCCCCACGACCACTTGACAGTGACGCGCGCGACTTTCGTCTCGCCGCCCAAGCCGAACAGCAGGCGCGGGTCGTTCGCCGACAGGTAGCTCCCGCCCCCCTTGGCGAACCGGGTGAGCGTGCGGGTTCCGGTTTCGAGTACGACCGTGGTGCCGATGAGGTCGCGTTCGTCCTTTCCGATCAACTTCACGCCGAACCAGTTCGCGGGCGTGTGTTCGGAGGCAACGTTGCGTAGCACCACAACCGGGGCGTTGCTGTGAACAACGACCGCGTCGGGGCGGCCGTCGTTGTCGAGGTCGCCGATCGCCAGCCCGCGGCCGAGGGTCGGTGCTTGGAAGAATGGTTCGCCGCGCGTTCCCGCCGCGACGAACTGTCGCCGGCCCTGACGCTCGACGTTCCGCAGCACGACGGGCCGCTGCAACCGCATTTCATCGGGGAGCGTGTAGTACACGTGCCCGTTGACGAAGAACAGGTCTTCCCAGCCGTCGCCGTCGCCGTCAACGAACGCGGTGCCGAACCCGACGAGGTGCTGTCCGAGGATGCCGATACCCGCGGTGCGGGTGTGGTGGAGGAACGCTCCGTTGCCGAGGTTCCGGTACAGCGCGTGCAGCTCGTTCTGGAAGTTCGTGACCCAGATCGAAGGGCGTCCGGTTCCGTCGAAGTCGGCGGCGTCGATTCCCATGCTGCCGTTCGGTCTGCCGCCCTCGTCCGCGGCGACCCCGGCCGCCAGGCCCACCTCGTCGAAGCGCCCGCCGCGGTTCAGGAACAACAGATTGTTGTCGGTGTCGTTGGCGACGTACACGTCCGGCCGGCCGTCGTCGTTCACATCGACCGTAAGAACCCCCAACCCGTGCCCCTTCGCGCGCGCCTCCAACTCGGCCCACCGGGTGAACGACGCGCCCTTGTTGTTCTGGAACACCGCGTGGGGCACGGGCTTGAACAGGCTGGGCGGGCAGATGTCCCGAGCGCCGCGATCGGGAGACTGCGGCGGGCACGTCGGGTGATTGTCGAACGACCAGTCGGCGTAGCGGCACACGTACAGGTCCGGGAACCCGTCGCCGTTGAGGTCGGCCCAGCCCGCGCTCGTGCTCCACGAATCGACCCGAAGGCCGAGCGCGTCGGAAACGTCCGTAAACTTGCGGCCCCCCGTGCCGTCCGGCTCGTTGTGGAAGAGGGCGACGCGGCCGAAGCCGGTCACGAGCAGGTCGGGCCAACCGTCGTGGTCGTAATCGGCGACCGCGGTGCCGTGCGTGTACCACCAGTCGAACTTGTCGAGACCGACTCGTGCGGTCGCGTCCTCGAACTGGAAGTCGCCCAGGTTGCGAAACAGCTTACACGGGTGCCCCGTGATCTGCTTTCGGTCGGGGCCGGCGAAGTGCCCGCCACCGGCGAGGAACACGTCGAGTCGGCCGTCGCCGTCGAAGTCGAGGAGTGCCACCCCGCCGCCGAGCGATTCGAGGAGGGCGGCGTGGCCCGCTTCCGCGCCCGTTCGGTAGGTGAACGCGAGGCCGCTGTTCGGGGTGACGTTGCGGAACCACGACGGCGCATCGGGCCCGGCCGGGGCCGCGGGCGCTTTGGGCGCGGGGCGGAACGCGGCGGGAACTTCTGGCTCGGTCGGAGCCGAGGCCGTCGTCCACCAGCCCAGGGCGGCCGCGCCGCCGATCAGGGTAACGACCAGAACGCGGACGGGCCACCGCGACGGGGTGCGAGTATCGCTCATGAAGTTGGGACCGCGTATCGGGGTGGGGTGCGAATCAGCGCGGGCGCGGTGTGGCCGGAGTGTGGAGCCGCTCGACGAGGCGCTCGAACCGCTCTTGGTAGCCCCGCGCTTCGGTCGGGCGGCCGGCGGCCCGCAGGCACGAGGCGAGCACGAACAGCGGGCGCGGCTGATCGGGCGCGAGCGCGATCGCCCGCACCAGCAACCGCTCGGCCTCGGCGTACTGCCCGGTGTCCACGGCGACCGTCGCCAACTCGGTGATCGCTTCCGTATTGTTCGGTTGGGCCGCGAGCACCTCGTTCAACAGCGGGCGGGCCTCGTCCGGACGCCCGAGACCCTGGTAGGCGCGCGCGAGCGCGAGGGCGAGGGCCGGGTCCGTGGGGCCGTGCCGCCGAGCGTGCTCGAGGTGGGCGAGCGCCTCTTGCGGGGCGATGTTGATGATCGCGGACGCGAGTTGGAGCCGCGCGGTTTTGTGGTTCGGGTCGAGCGCCAGTGCGTGCCGGAAGTCGTCGATCCCGGCCAGATCGTTCGCGAGCGCCCGCAGTTGCCCGCGCCACACCAGCCCTTCGACCTGGTCGGCCATGTGGGGGCGGGTGTTGAGCCACAGGTTCGTGCCGCGCTGGAGTCGTGCGAGCAGCTCCGCGCCGATCCCGCGCGGCCGGGACCGCGCGACCGCAAAATCGGCCTGAAGTAGTCGGATGCCGCCGATGATCGCCGCTTCGACCGCGAGCGGGTCGGCGGCTTCTTCCTTCGCGAGTGCCTCGTTCACGAGCGCGTTCACTTCACTCGCGTCGCCCCGTTGGGCGAGGAGGAATCGTCGTTCGCGGTCGCGGGCCGGGTCGTTCGGGTGCTGGCGTTCGTATTCGGCCAGGTGCGCTTGCGCCGCCGCCTCGTCACCGGACCGACGGGCGATCCGAACGAGAAGCAGATACCCTTCCGCGCTGGTCGGGCGGTGCTCTCGGTATTTCTCGGTGTGCGTGGCGGCTTCAGAAAACGCCCGCCGGTCGAGTGCTTCGTGGGCGCGGGCGTGCGCGCGGCTCGCGCGCACGTACTGAACCGCAAAGTGCGCCCCAACCGCCGCGCAAGCTGTAACCGCGACAAGCCCGACGAGTGCCCGTCTCGTGCGGAGCCGCGCCCGTCTCCGCATCGGGGTCGGTGGCGCTGGGGTTCCCGTATGGTCGGGTGGCCCGTCGGTCATGGCGCGGCCCTCGGCGCTTGCCGGGGCCGTACGGCCCGGCAAGCGCGCCTCGAAAACGTCAGTAGCTGAACGTCACGCTCAGGGTCACGGTCAGTTCCGCGTCGCCTTGCACCTCGCCGCGCCCGGTGTTCGTAGCCTGACCCTGCATCCCGAACGCGCCGAACTGGTTCTGCGTCTGGTCCGTGATGCTCACGATCTCCTTTGCGGTGATGTTCGCGGCCCCGGTCGCGACCTTCGCGTTCGCCAGCGCGTCCGCCACGGCCAGTTTGATCGCTTCCTGCCGCAGCGCGGCTAGGTTCGAGCGGTGGAACTCGATCCGGTTGGCCGGGTTGTTCACCCCCAGCGTGCCGAACTGGTTCGCCGCGGGGGTGGTGAACGCGGGCGCGTCGGTCGCGCCGGCCGACACCGCGGCCGTGAGCAACTTGTCGGCGACGGTCACGATCTCGTCGAGCTTGCCCGCGCCGCCGTCCTTGCCGAACGACGCGACCACGGTGTAGGTGCGCGTGACCTCGAACCCACCGCCCCAACCCGGCATCCCGAACCCGCCGCCGGGCATCGGCCCGCCGCCCATCGGCGGCGGAAGCAGGGGGGCCGGTTGCGGCTGCACGACCGGC
>SXHE01000670.1 GCA_005773755.1 Planctomycetia bacterium | reverse complement strand
GGATGCACTTCTGCGTGTTCGCTACGCGCACGTGCGGCGGCTTTTCCTGGCCGAGGAAGTACGGCTTGAACTGGTTCATGCCGGCGTTCGCGAATAACAGCGTCGGGTCATTCAGCGGCACAACCGGCGACGACGCGATGTTCGTGTGCCCGTGCTTCTTGCAGAAGAACTCGACGAACTGCTGGCGGATTTCACTGGAAGTGAGCATCGGAATCTCAGTGGTGAGCAGCGACCCCGCGGGGGTGCGTAGGGACAAGGACACGAACTCCGCGCGAAAGTTCAAGGGTGTCTCCGCGCGCCGCGCGCCGGGGCCGCCCTCATAATTATGAGAGAAAAAGGAGTTGTGAAAGTCCGATGAGTGAGGTACGGTACAGTTGTTCGACATGTCGCCTGGGTTCGGCTCGAAATCAGTTTCACACGGAACCGGTCGTCGCACCAATTCGGGCAGTTCCGCCCGCGTCCGTTCCAGAAGGGTGCTTCCGATGAACCGCAATCACAACACGCTCTCGACGGTCCGCGCGGCGTCTCCGTTCGCGACGCCGCCGCGCGTCCTCGTCGTGGCCGATGACGACGATATGCTCGAAGCGGTCGAACTCGCCGAAGCGCTCGACGGCTTCGGCGCGGATGCCGAAGTGTGTACCGCGTGCGACGCGCGCGAAGATCACCACCGCGCGCCGGACGCGGTGATCTTCGCCGGCGCGCCGGGCAGTTACCATACGACTCGCCACCACCCGCTGTTGATCGGCCTCACCAACGGCAGCGAAGCGAGTGAGAGCTTCGATCTGGTCATGTGTCGCCCCTTTAGCGCGGCGTCACTGATGGAACAACTCGGCGAGCGGTTGACCCCACTCGGGGCGTGAACAAGGGGCCGTCGCGACGCGAGTGCGTGATAATATGAATGGTGATCGCCTTCGCGCGCACAATGGCGCGTTCCGCACTCACAGTTTTCTCAGGGGCGTAATGTGGTCGCGGCTCATACGTAGAAGGGTGGTAACTCTCCCCGCTTGCACGAGCCATGCCCCCATACTCACTCGCGGAACGCCGCGCAAAGTTGCTTGTGATTCTCGCCGAACGCGGTCAACTTACACTCACGCAAATGCAAGCCGCGATCAACGTGTCGCGGCACGCCGTTGAGCGCGCACTGAGTTGCAATTGGTTCGTTCGAGTCACGAGCGGGCGCGGCGCGCTGTACGACTTGAGCGATCTGGGGCGCAACGAGGTGCACCGCGCGGGCTGACCCCGGCTATCACACCAGTCACTTCTTCCACGACACGCGAACGTTTCCGTTTCGCGCTTGACTTCCACTCCTTTCACGACACGCCATCGTTACCGTTGGGTGTCCCTGTAGATTTTGGCACTGGCAACCAGTGGAGAAATCGGCGTTTACGCGGATTGCATTGGGAAAGCCCTTGATCCGCGTCGAAACCCGAATCGACGCCGGCAGACTAATCACGCGATTCCAAAGAGGTTCCGCACAAGTTGCCAAAATCCGCAGGGATACCCCCCAACGCACGCTTGCAGCATGCGGCGGGCCGTGCTCTAATATGCCGTTGATCTTCCCGCCGCTCGCGCTCCCGCCGATAGCACTCTCCCCGAGGGCGACCATGCTCGCCAGCCACGCTGCCCTTTCGCGCCGCACGTTTCTTAGTGTCGGCGGCCTCGCGCTGGGCGGGTTCTCCCTGCCGCAGGTGTTCGCCGGCGACACGCCCACCGCGCCGCCGCTGGCGACCGGCAAGTCGGTCATCTTCCTCTTCCAGCAGGGCGGACCGAGCCAGTTCGAGACGTTCGACCCGAAGCCGGACGCGCCGGACGGCATCCGCACCGTCGGCGGGGTGACGAAGACCGCGCTGCCCGGCGTCAACTTCGGCGACACGATGCAGCAACTCGCGAAGGCCGCGGACAAGTTCTCCGTGGTGCGGTCGTTCGCAACGGGCAACGCGGAACACAACATCCGCCCCATCGTCGGCTCCGAATCGCTGGGCGCGAACATCGGCGCGCTGTTCTCGCGCGTCGTCGGCGCGACGCACCCGACCACCGCGATGCCGACCAGCGCGGTGCTGTTTCCGCAGGCCGTGGACGCGACCGCGGCGAAGGGCCAGGGGCGCGGCGACCTCGCGGCGACCGGCACAGTGGGCGCGGCGTACGCTCCGTTCGTGCCGGGCGGCGGCGGCGACCTCCAGAAGAACTTGCGGCTGAACCTCCCGGTTGATCGCTTCAACAGCCGGCGCGAACTGCTCGACGGCTTCGACCGCGCCAAGCGCGACACCGAAGAACGGTTCGAGAGCCTCACCCGAGAACAGCGGCAGGCGTGCGAGGTGCTGCTGCGCGGCACGGTGGCCGACGCACTCGACCTGACCCGCGAGAACCCGCGCACGGTGGCGAAATACGACACCAGCCACCACGTCGCGAAGGACAACTGGGACAGCGCCCGGCGCGGCAAACGCGGGTACTACACGGGGCACGCGAAGTCGCTGGGCAAGGCGCTGCTGCTGGCCCGCCGGCTGTGCGAAGCCGGGTGCGGCTTCGTAACCGTTCACACCGGCTACGAGGGCGTGTGGGACATGCACGCCGACGGCGAGAACCTGAACATGAAGGACGGGATGGAGGCCATCGGCCGTTCGTTCGATCACGCGGTCGCCGCGTTCATCGAGGACACCGAAGCCCGTGGGCTGAGCGACAAGATCCTGCTCGTCGCGACCGGCGAAATGGGCCGCACCCCGCGGCTGAACAAGACCGGGGGCCGCGACCACTGGGCAAAACTCGCACCGCTGCTGCTGTATGGTGGCGGCTTGCCGGCGGGCAAGGTCGTCGGGCGCTCGACGCGCGACGGCGGCGAACCGGACAGCGACGCCTGTGCCACTCCGAACCTGATCTCCACGATCCTGCACACCGTCTTCGACGTGGGGCAACTGCGCCTCCGGCCCGCGCTCAGTGCGATCACCCAACTCGGCGATCCGAAGCCGATCCTCTC
This sequence comes from Planctomycetia bacterium, assembly GCA_005773755.1. GTDB lineage: Bacteria > Planctomycetota > Planctomycetia > Gemmatales > Gemmataceae > Gemmata. The sequence continues at coordinate 1,539 of SXHE01000670.1, read as the reverse complement.
GTGAAATTGCGCGGTTGCGGCGCTCACGGTACGCTCTGCCCTTCGGTCAGCGCGGCGGCGGGGGACGCGATCTGCTCCGCGCCGGTCACGTCGGTCCAGTCCGTCGCCCCCGGCCGCTTGTACCGCCGCAGTTGCGTGAACTGGCTGTCGCCCTTGAGCAACTGCACCGACACGCGAACGGCCTTGCCGTTCTCGACGAGGTAGATGACCGGTTCGTCGTTGGCCTTGCCGACCGCCGCGGCCGGGACCGACCACGCGGCCGGCAGCTCCGCCGTCAGTTTCGCGTGAACGTACATGCCGGGGCGCAGCAGCCCCTTCTCGTTCGGCAGGTCGATCTCGGCGCGCAGCGTGCGCGACCCCGGTTCCAGCGCCCACGAGGTGCGCACCACCTTGCCCACCACTTCCGGTCCTTGCACGGCCTGGATCGCGAGGCGCACCTCCTGGCCCAGCGTGACGAGGCCGGCGTCGGCTTCCGGCACGCTCACGACCACGCGCACCGGGTCGATGCGGGCCACGGTGAACAGCACACGGTTATCGCCGGATTTGACGAGGTCGCCGCGGTTGACCGAGCGGCGCGTAACCACGCCGTCGTAGGGCGCTTTGATTTCGAGGTAGCCCTGGCGCGCCTTCACCTCGTTCACCGCGGCACGCGCGACTGCGAGTCGCGCGGCGGCGGCCTTCACGTCGGCGTCGGCCTTGTCGCGGTCGGCCTTTGCCTTCGTCACCCCGGCTTTCACCGCGACCACGCGGGCCAGCGCCTCCTTACGAGTCGCTTCCGCGGCTTTCAGTTGGAACTGCGTTTCGTCGCGCGTTTGTGTGTCGCCCATGCCACCGGTCACCAGCTTCGTGACGCGATCGAGTTCCTTCTGCCAGCGCTCGACGAGCGCGTCGGCCCGCTCGACTGCGGCGTCGTACTGCGCGACGGTCGCGTCCGCGGCGGTCACCCCGGCCCCGGCCGCATCGAACGCCCGATCCGCTTGCGTCCCTTCCGCCACGGCCTGCTCGACCAGGGCCTCTTTCTGCTTCAGCTCTTGTGCCAGTTCGGGCACCGCGAGCCGCGCGAGAACCTGCCCGCCCTTCACGCGACTGTCGCTGTCGATGAGCCGGTCGTGCGGCAGCCGGTTCGCCTTGTTCGGGTCTTCCGCGACCGCATCGACGTACCCCGTGAGGTTCGCACAGAGCGCGGTTTCGTCGAACGCGCGGACCGCGCCGGGCTGCTCGACGACGCGCTTGATCGCGCGCTGCTGCGGCTTCACAACGGTGATCTGCGCCGCGGCCGGCGCGGGTGCGGGAGTCGCGGCGGGCTTGCGGTTGCAGCCGACCGCCGGGATCGCGAGCGCGAGTAACAGGAGTACGTCACGGCGCATGGGGAGCCTCCCGCGAGTCGGGTTCGGTTGTCGGAACCTTGTGCTTGCTGGCCGGGTCGAACGGGTCGAGCGACGCGGACGCGGTGCCGGAGGAGCCCATCGCCAGCGCAAAGACCGCGGGCAGTACGAGCAGCGTGGTGAGCGTGCCCGCGGCCAGCCCGCCGATGACGGC
>SXHE01000669.1 GCA_005773755.1 Planctomycetia bacterium | reverse complement strand
GGACTTCGACCTGCTCTTCGAGCGCTTCCTGAACCCGGAGCGCGTGAGCATGCCCGACATCGACATCGATTTCGAGGACCGCCACCGCCAGGAGGTCATCGACTATGTGAAGCGCAAGTACGGCGAGGCGTCGGTCGCCCAGATCGGCACGTTCGGTACGCTGGCGGCGAAGGCCGCGCTCAAGGACGTGGGCCGCGTGCTCGACGTGCCGCTGGAGCGCGTCAACTTCATGTGCAAGCTGGTACCCATGAAAGGCGCGATCGCCAAGAGCCTGCAAGAGGCGCTGGACGAATCGCCGGACTTCCGCCGCGAGTACGATCAAGACCCGCAGATTCACGAGTTGGTCGATCTGGCGTTGAAGCTGGAAGGCACGAACCGGAACGTCGGCACGCACGCGGCCGGCGTGGTGATCGCCAACGGCCCCATCACCAACTATGTGCCCGTGCAGCGCCCGCCCAAGAAGGGCGGCGAGGAAAGCCCCAACGCCGCGACCACGATGACGACCCAATGGGAAATGGGCATCATCGAGAAGGTCGGGCTGCTGAAGATGGACTTCCTCGGGTTGCGCAACCTGACGGTCCTCGACAACTGCGTGAAGCTCATCAAGAAGACGCGCGGCGAGACCATCGACCCGATGAAGTTCTCGCTCGACGACAAGCTGACCTACGAGCTGTTGCAGCGCGGCGACGCGAAGGGCGTGTTCCAGTTGGAAAGCGAGGGCATCCGCGAGCTGCTGAAGCGGATGAAGCCGGACAACATCCGCGACCTGATCGCGGTGCTGGCGCTGTACCGCCCCGGCCCGCTCGAAGGCGGCATGGTGGACGAGTACGTCGAGTGCAAGCACGGGCGAAAGAAGCCCGTTTACCAACACCCGGTGATGGAAGAAGTGCTGAGCGAGACCTACGGAGTGATGGTTTACCAGGAGGGCCTAATGCGCATCCTCAACCGGCTCGGCGGCATCGAGCTGGCGAAGGCGTATGCGTGCATCAAGGCAATCAGCAAGAAGAAGATGGACATCATCGAGGAGCGGAAGGCCGACTTCGTGAAGGGCGCGGAAGAGCGCGGCCTCAGCGCGGAGAAGGCTACAGAGATTTTCGAGCTGATCGTGAAGTTCGGTTCCTACGGTTTCAACAAGTGTCTGACTTCGGATGCGAAGGTGGCGGATGCTCTGACCGGCGAGATCGCAACCGTGGGTGATCTGTTCGAGCGGCGGCGAACGTTTACGGCCTGCGCGCTCGGCGCGTCGGAGAAAATCGGCCCGCGCGCCGTGACCGACGTCGTGTGGAACGGACGGAAGCGGGTGTACCGACTGACGACCGAACTCGGCAAGTCGATCTGCGCGACAACGAACCACCCGTTCCGCACGCTCGACGGGTGGACGAACCTCGGCGACTTGAAACCGGGCGACCGCATCGCCGCCCCGCGCCGACTGACAAGCCCGACGACCGAGTCCTGGCCGCGCCACGAACTGATCGCGCTCGCCGGGTTGCTCTCAGAAGGTAACACCTGCCACCCGACGACACTCTACTTCTACAGCAACGACCGGCGCATGATCGACGACTTCGCGGGAGCGATCGGTCAGTTCTCGGACACGGTCGCGAAGGTGTACGCACGGGCCGGCGGTCGCCGGCTTGAGGTGCAGGCGAACACCGGGCGCGACACGCGGTTCAAGCCGAAGTCGGAGCGCGACACTGGAACCACCGCCGTTCTCGCGCTTCCGACGCGCTCCGGTGCGTTCCGCTGGGCCGAACGGCTCGGCATTCTCGGCAAGAAGGCAACGACGAAGTTCGTCCCGACGGCCGTGTTCCGGTTGTGCGATGCGGACATCGAGTTGTTCCTCGGCCGGCTCTGGGCGGGCGACGGGTTCATCGCCACCGACACATTCAAGGTGCCGTTCTACGCAACCTCATCGCGACAACTCGCGGAGGATGTTCAGCACCTACTGCTACGCCTCGGCATCGTGAGCCGCATTCACGAGAAGCAGTTCAAATACAAGGGCGGCTTCAAGCCGGGCTTCACGGTCCACGCGATCGGGGCAGGTGCGGTCGATACGTTCTTGGCGCGCCTCGCGCCCCACTGTATCGGGCGCGAACGTGCCGTCGCCCTGTTGCGCGAACACGCCGCTACGACCCGCGGGCGAAGCAATAAGGACACGATCCCAATTCAGGTGCGCGCGCTGGTCGATGACGCCCGCCGACGCGCTGGCCTCACCTGGGACGAACTCGCAGCAAAGGCCGAGGTGGACGTTCGGCGCTTCGCGCGCGGCAACTCGGAAGACAACTACGGCTTCCGGCGGGACACCATCGCGAAGCTTGCGACGTTCCTCGGTTCGCAGCGCCTGATCGATCTCGCCACCTCGGACGTCTACTGGGATCGCGTCGTCTCCGTCGAGTATGTCGGCGTTGAAGACACCTACGACCTCACGGTGGAGGAAGACCACAACTTCGTCGCGAACGGGTTGATCGTCCACAACTCACACACGGCGGCGTACGCGCAGATCGGGTACCAGACCGCGTTCTTGAAGGCGCCCTACACGGCCGAATACATGGCGGCGCTGCTGTCGTCGGAGATCGACGACGGCAACAAGCGGGACGTGTTCATCGACCACATTTCCGATGCCCGCAAGCTGGGCGTCGATGTGCTGCCGCCCGACGTGAACCGAGGCCTCGCGGACTTCGACGTGCAGAACAACCGCATCATCTTCGGCCTCACCGCCATCAAGGGGCTGGGCCGCGGGGCCGCGCAAGACATCGTGCGGGCGCGCACCGAGGGCGGCAAGTTCACCGACGTGTTCGACTTCTGCGAGCGCATCGACCGGCGCATCGTGCCGAAGGCGGCAGTCGAAAAGATGATCCAGGCGGGGGCGTTCGACCTGTTCGGCCGGCGGTCGTCGCAGTTCGCCGCGGTCACGAAGGCGTATGCGTCGGCCGACGAGCGCGCGGCCGAGAAGCGGCGCGGGCAGGGCGGGTTGTTCGACGATATGGAGGGCGAGGACGCCGGCAGCGCGGCCAACCTGGGACTGCCGGATGTGCCGGAGTGGCCCGAAACCGAGCGCCTCAAGTTCGAGAAGGAGGCGCTGGACTTCTACATCACCAGCCACCCGCTGGCGCAGCACGACGAGCAACTGCGCCGGTACCGCACGCACGACGCCGGGCCGCTCGCCAAGAACGGCAAGAACGGCACCGAGGCCCGCATCGGCGGCATGATTACCAACCTGGACGTGCGCACCGCGAACAAGGGCCGCAACATCGGCCGCACGTACGCCATGTTCCGCATCGAGGACTTCACCGGCTCCGTGCGGTGCATCATGTGGTCCGACGAGTACTCGCGCTGGAAGGAGGTCGTCACGTCGGACCTGGTCGCGGTGTTCGAGGGCGTGCTGAACTGGGGCGAGGGCCGCGCGGAACCGGACTACAACATCAAGAAGATCATCACCATCGACGAGGCCCGCACCGAGTTCACCAAGAGCATGGTGCTGAAACTGGCCTACGCGGAGGACGACGAGTCGCTGCGGAAGCTGGACGCGGTGAGCATCATCCTGAAGCGTTACAAGGGCGGCTGCCCGGTGTACCTGAGCGTCCGCGACACGAACGGCAAGCAGGTGCAGATGAAGTTGAGCGAAGAGTTCCGCGTGAACCCCGCGGCACTGAAACTGGAAGAACTGGAGATGCTGCTGGGGCCGGGCGCGGTGATCTTCTCGCGGTAGCTACGGGCCGAGCTTTGGCGGCAGAAGGCTCACCTGCCGGGGGGCGAGGGTCTGGTGTTAGGTTGCGGCCCATTGCAATCTAACACGGACGACGATCCGGTTGCGCTTTCACCGCAAACCTCAGCCACCAAACCAAACTGCTTTCGCTCCCGGCACCATGGAAACGCTGCGAGTGATAACTTGCAATTCCCGCAACGTTTGGGGATGATAGATTGGTCAAGCTAAACACAAGTTCGGCAAGCAGAGGCGCGAATGGGGCTGGACACGCAAGTCGTGGAACTGCTCGGACGGCATCGTCTGATGGGCGATTTGCTTCGAGACGGGCTGGAGGTAGCGGTTCCTGCCCGCGACCGTGGTATCGACCTCGTCGCGTATGCCGACCTCAGTCAGCAAGTCGTTGCTTTTGCTGCGAAGCCGATTCAGATGAAGGCATTCACTACCAGCGGCTTCAGCATCGCCAAGAAGTACACCAAGATTGCCGACCTGATTGTGGCTTACGTTTGGTACCTTGGCGAGGCGCAATCTCCCATCACCTACGCGCTGCCCTATCCGTCTGTGGTTGTGGTGGCCGAAGCAATGGGTTGGACAGCAACGCCGTCGTGGCAAGTCGATGGAGCGTACACCACCACGAGGCCCAGTCAGAAACTCTTGGGCTTTCTGGAGCAGTATCGCATGGGACCGGGCAAATGGTGGCAACTGGTTACTGGCATCGCAAGGCAAGCCGAACCGGTCGCTGCACCTGACCCGGCCACGTAATTTGATTCCCGATGCTCACCGCGCTTAGGTTTAGGCTGGTTGCGATCCCGGCCGGGCAGGTGAGCTAATTGTTCGTGCGAGTAAAGCCAGTTCGTGCGAGTAAAGCCAGAAGGCCGGAGCCGCATACGGACGGCCCCGGCCTTCTCGCGTTACTGCCCACTGCCCACTCTCTCAGCCCGGTTCGGAGATGCTGCGCGCGTAGCGCGCGAGCAGCATCTGTACGGCCTGGACCGTTTGCCACTCGGAGAACCCGAGGCGCACTTCCGTGCCCTCTTCGTTCGCCTCGATGTTCTCGACGGCGGTTGTCAGTCCCTTGTGCAGGTAGTCGAGAATCTCGGCCAGGCGCGCGGCCTGCGACGCGGTCAGTTTCTGCGGGAGCGGGGGCACGTCCTCGTCGAACGCGGTCCAGCCGTGCGTCTGGGCGGTGACCGGCGGCGGGGCGACCGTGCGCTGGCTGTCGGCCACCGACACGCGCCCGGACGCGGCCTGGAGTTCGTCGGCCCGGATCGTTTGGATCTGACCGCCCGCGCTGCTGGCCGGCACGACGCTCGCCTTGCGCTGCGCGATCTCTTCCATCGTCCCGAACAGCAACATGCTGCGCCCGATGGACACCTGATCGCCGGCCCGGAGCCGGCGGATCTGGATCGCGGTGCCGTTCACCCGCGTGCCGTTGGTGCTGTCCAGGTCCGTGAGGATGATGTCGCCGTCCTCGACCTGCACTTTCGCGTGGAACCGGCTCACGCGCTCGTCGTTGAGGCGCAGCCCGTTGCCCTCTTCCCGGCCGATCGTGACGGGGATGGGCAGGTCCTTGTAGACCCGGCCCTTATCGACCCCTTCGCGAACCAGGAAGGTAACCGTGCGCATGGAAATGATCCTGTGCGGTGCCCCGAACCCGATTTCGGGGGGGACGCCCATAAAGGTGGTATAGCACAGCCGGTTCGGGATCGGGCGCAAAAAACCGCGGACAGGTGCTCGTTCCCCGCGCCCATTCTCCACGTTTCAGGTGGGAGTGTCAATTTCACCACGAGCAATCTCAAACCGATTGGGTCAAATCGCGGCGGCTACAGTCTTCCGCTCACGGGTTCGAGTGCGAACGTGAAGGCGTCGCACGACACCACGGCCGGCAGCGGCAGGATCGCGCGGTCGGTGCAGGGGCGGTCGTCGACGGTGAACCGCGAATCCGGCACGCGCACGCTCAGTCCGTCCTTCGAGCGGTAAATCAGGACCGGCGATTCCAGCCCCGGAAGCTCGATGTGCGCCTCCGGGCCTTCACCGAGCATCAGTTCGTTGCCCATCAGCAGCACGCCCTCGACCGCGACGGGCAACCGGTGGCCGCTCGTCAGTTCCAGCCGCACGGACGAACTCACCGGCACCGGCTTGTGGAACAGGAACTGGCAGCTCGTACCGAGCGTGACGCGGTCCCCCGCCGACAGCACCGCGCGCTTGGTCTCGCCGCCGTTGACGCGGATGCCGCGCCCGGACTCGATGACGTAGCCCTCGCCGTCGCGGGTGACCTCGGCGTGCGTGCGCGACACCTCCGCGAACAGCGGCACGTCCACCGGGCCGTCGGCGGTCGCCTGCCCGAACGTGACCCGGCTCGACCGGCACACCAGATACCCGCCGACGCCGTCCACCCACAGCAGGAAGCGTTTGGGCAGCGCACCGCCAACGGTCGAAGACAGCGCCGGCGACCGCGCGGCCGAACTGCCGACCGGGACGCGCGGGAGCGTGCGCGCCGACACCGGCGCGGCCGGGAGCGACGGCGGGCGCACCGAGTCCCAGCGGGTCTCGCGCACCCCGACCTCATTCGCGGTGCTCCGGGCCGGCGCGCTCGCGGGTGCAATCACCGGCGCGCTGTCGCCGTGCGGCGCGAAGTCGGCCGTGTCCGGTTCCGCCACGACCCACGCCTTACCGCGAATGGCCTTCGCCTCGCGGTGGTCCGGCGCGACGGCCAGCACCTCCGCCGCGACCTCGACCGCCTCGCGCCACCGCTTCGACTCGGCCGCGTCGTACAGCCGCGCGACCGCTTCCGAGAACCGCGCGTGCCGGTCCGAGACGCCCGCGCGGTCGGCATCGAGGCCGGTAATGGGCGGCGGCAGTTTGGGCGCGACCCGGTCCAGTTCGGCCGCGGCCCGCAGGAACTCGCCGCGGTCGGCCAGCTCCCGCGCGTGGACCCAGTCTTGTGCCGCAGCTTCGAGCTGTTGCAGGTCCGGGTGCCGCACCCCGCGGTCGCGGTTCCGCGCGATGTGGTCGATGGTGTCGACGGGCCGGCCCGCCTCGAGCAGCGCCCGAATCTGAACGAGCGACAGTCGCGCGAGCACTTGCCGCAGTTCCGTGACCGCCTTCTCGCCGGTGTTGAGCGCCTCGGCGGAGATCAGGTCGCGCCACGCGGCGTCCGGGTTGTGCTGGTCGAGCGCCTTGCGGGCGCGGGCGGTGTACGCCTTGACCACGTCGCGGGCCATGCGGTACGCGCGCCGGTGCCCCTCGGCGAGGAGCGGCTCCAGGTGCCGGTGCGCCTCGTCCGGCCGCCCGGAGGCCACCGCCTCTTGAGCCTGACGCAGCGCCAACCACGGGGACGCGGGCATAGGTGCGGACGTGAGTGAAGGAAGATACCCTGGCGGTAGTGTACCAGATCGGGCGCGCGAAAACGCCCCGGTCGGGGTGCGACCGGGGCGCGGGGCAATCGTCGGTCCGTCGGCGGCACTCAGTCGGCCAGCGGGAGCTTGGCATCGGTCTTCGGGGCGTCCGGCTTGGCGGTCGCCTTCGGCGTGAGGAGCGGGGCCATGATGTCGTCCACGCTCTTGCCGCTGGTGGCCGGGGCCGCCGGGCCGTCGTTGGCGAGCGGGAGCAGCTTCAACTTCTCGCGCTCCACGTCCACCTTCGTCTTCAGCTTCCGCAGGTCGTCCTTGATCTTCGCCAGCCGGCTGTCGTCGGTCTGGTACTTGCTCTCGGTCTGCTGGAGCTTCAGCTCGGCGATCTGAGCTTCCATCCCGTCGACCGCGGCGGCCAGTTCCGCCTTCTGGTTCTTCATCGCTTCGAGCTGCTTCTCGAGCGAGTCACGCACCTTGACGCGGGTGCCCATCGTGGCCTTCAGGGTGGCGAGCGTCTTCTCGTTGGCGGCCCACACCTTCACGTCGGCTTCGAGTTCGGCCTTCGCCGCGTCCACGGTCAGCGTGCGGTTACCGAACACGACCTGGCCCTCGGAGGTCTTGATCGCCTCGGCACGGGCCTTGAGCAGCGCCTCGGTCCGCTCCTGCTTGGCGGCCCGCTCGTCCACCTGTTCCTTGAGGTTGTTGACCTCGACCCGCTGCTTGGCGAGCTCGTTGACCACGTTCATGATGTCTTTGTCGAGCAGCTTCAGCTCGTTACGGAGCCGGGACACTTCCTTTTCCGGCGGGATGCTGTTCTCGGCCCGCTCGCGGGCTTCGCGGATCTCGGAGCGGATGTACGAGGCGATCTTGGTGCCGCCAAGTGCGCTCACCGCGACGAAGCCGATCACCCCCAGAATCACCATCTTCTTAAGCATCGCAGTTCCCCTTTGAGTGGGCCAGGGTTGAGGGCGGTTCGGCTGTCCCGAACACCGGGCTCCTGCCGCCGTACCAGGTATTCGCGTGCGCCGGCGGATATTTGGGATAAAGGGCGAGAAATGTCGAACGGGGCGGAAAAAAGTGCAAAGCCGGCACAAACGGGAGCGCGGCGACGGGCGCTAAGTGCCGTGAGAAGTGGATGTTGTGCCGTGCCACGCCGCGCGGGTGCGCGGCGGCTCGTGACTCTTACTTTTCGACCGGCAGCCCCTTATCGGTCCAGGCCCGCCAGCCGCCGTCCATGCTCACGACGTTGGTGTAGCCCATCTTCTGGAGCGCGTCGGCCGCGAGCGCGGACCGGAACCCACCGCCGCAGTACAGCACCAGCGGGGTTGTCGCGTCGGGCACTTTCGCCTCGATGTCGCGTTC
>SXHE01000668.1 GCA_005773755.1 Planctomycetia bacterium | reverse complement strand
GGTGGGCAACGGAGGGTCAGGGTCGTTCGTGTCGCCCGACGGCCTGCTCTTCACGAACCAGCACGTCGGCCGCGGACCGGTCACGAAGCTGTCCACGCCCGACCGCAACCTGGTCCGCGACGGGTGCTACGCGCCGACCCGCGAACAGGAACTGAAGTGCCCGGACCTCGAAATCAACGTGCTGCAAGAGATCGTTGACGTGACGAAGGAGGTGAACGCCGCGGTGAAGCCGGAGATGAAGGCGGGCGAGGCGTTCGCCGCGCGCCGCGCGGTCATGGGCAAGATCGAGAACGACTCGCTGCAAAAGACCGGGCTGCGGTCGGACGTGGTCACGCTCTACAACGGCGGGCTGTACCACCTGTACAAGTACAAGAAGTACAAGGACGTGCGGCTCGTGTTCGCCCCGGAGCGGCAGGTCGCCAGCTTCGGCGGCGACGTGGACAACTTCGAGTACCCGCGGATGAACCTCGACGTGGCGTTCTTCCGCGCCTACGAGGACGACAAGCCGGCCACGACGCCGAACTTCTTCAAGTGGAGCGAGACCGGCCCGGCCGCGGGCGATCTGGTGTTCGTCACCGGGCACCCCGGCACCACGAACCGGCTCGAAACGCTCGCCAAGCTCAAGCACCGGCGCGACGTGACGCTACCGTACACGCTGGCCCGCTTGCGCACCCTCGAAGCCGCGCTCATCCAGTACAGCGAGCAGAGCGGCGAGAAGCGGCGGCAGGCCGCGACCGACCTGCACAGCGTCGCCAACGCGCGCAAGGCGTTCAGCGGCCAGTACCAGGGGCTGCTCGACCCGAACATCATGGCCCAAAAGAAGGGCGCGGAGCGCGGGCTGGTCGAGGCCGCGGCGCAGCTCAAGGCCCGCGCCGCAACGCTCCCCGGCATCCCGCCGCCCGGATGGATGGAGGCGTACGACAACGCCCTGAACGGCCTCGAAGGGGTCGAAGCGGTGCAGGCGAAGCTCCGCCCGTTCGAGAAACAGTACCTGCTCATCGAAACCGGGCACGCCTTCTACTCGCCCCTGTTCGCGACCGCGCGGCACCTCGTTCGCATGAACGAAGAGCTGCCGAAGAAGTCGGCCGATCGGCTGCGTGAGTACCGCGACTCCGCGCTCGACTCGCTCAAGTTCCAACTGTTCAGCCCCGCGCCGATCTACCCCGAACTGGAGCGCGCGAAGCTGACGGCCTCGCTCACGTTGCTCGCGGAGCAGCTCGGCGGCGAACACGAGCTGGTGAAGGTGGCGCTCGCGGGGAAGAACCCCGCGGCGCGGGCCGACGAGCTGATCGCCGGCACGAAGCTGTTCGACCCGGCCGAGCGCCGCCGCATCGCCGGGACCGGCAAGGACGCCACCGACCAAAGCAAAGACTCCATGGTCCTGCTCGCGAAGGCCGTCGACGCGGAGGCCCGGAAGCTGCGCACGCGCTACGAGAACGAAGTCGAGGAGCCGGAGCGCCAGGCGTACGCGCAACTCGCCGGGGTGCGGTTCCTCGTCTACGGTAGCGCGGTCGCCCCGGACGCGACGTTCACGCTGCGGCTCGCGTTCGGCACCACCCGGGGCTACGAGGTCGGCGGCAAGAGCCTGAACTTCCACACCACGTTCGGCGAGGCGTTCGAGAAGCACACCGAGCTGAGCGGCAAGGAGCCGTTCGACCTGCCGAAGCGGTGGCTGGACGGCAAGGACAAACTGGACCTGAAGACGCCGTTCAACTTCGTGAGCACCGCGGACACCATCGGCGGTAACAGCGGCAGCCCGGTGCTGAACCGCGCGGGCGAGCTGATCGGCATCAACTTCGACCGCAACCGCCACGGGCTGGTGCGCAACTTCGTGTACACCGAGGTGCAAGCCCGGCACATCGCGGTCCACTCGAAGTCGGTACTGGAAGCGCTACGGAAACTGTACCCGGCCGCGCCACTGGTCAAGGAGCTGACCGGGAAGTGACGCCCTCGCGAACGCACGTTCGGCTTTTCGTCCCCGGTCGTGGACACAAACCGACTGATCCGCCCTCCGTGTGGTAAACTAGCTCTGTCGCCCCGCGGAGGTGCGTTATGCGCCGGTGGTTGTTCTTCGTTCTCGCCACGGCGCTGGTCGCGGGCGCGCACGTCGGCCTGAATCGCACGTCCAGCGCGGCCCCGCCGCTGTCGGTCGATGACGCCACCAAGTTGCGCGCGCTCATCCGGCCTATTGAGGGCGAAGACCCGTTCGACACGATCCCGTGGGAAACGAACCTCTGGGACGCGCGCAAGAAGGCCGCCGCCGCGGGCAAGCCGATCCTGCTGTGGGAGATGGACGGGCACCCGCTCGGGTGCGGGTGAAACAACGTCGTGGTGGGCCGTGCGTCCGCCTTCGCCGATCCCGCGATCATCAAGATGTGCCAGGAGCAGTTCGTCGCCGTCACCGGCGACGACTGGTACCAGCGCCGCCGCAAGGACAAAGAGGGCGAGTTCTTCCGCAAACTCGCGGAGACGTCCGGGAAGCAGGGGCACACGCTCCAGGGCATCTACCTGTTCGCCCCGGACGGCACCCCGCTGGCGTACAAGAACGCCGGGCACAGCGCCGACTTCATTCGCGACATGATGCGGAACGCGCTCGTCGCGTTCGCGAAGCTGCCCGAGGCGAAGCGCAAGCCGGCGATCCCCGACCCCGGCGAGCCGGACCCGAACTACCACCGCGCCCCGCCCGACGGCGGGCTGATCCTCAAAGTGTTCACCCGCATCCTCGATCTCAAAGAGGGCGAGTACTGTAAAGGGTCGTGTAAGTCGGTGGGGGGGGAGAAGGCGGCCCGCGACCACGTTTGGATCACGAAGGACGAAGTGAAGGCGCTCGCCCCTGCAAAGGCCGAGGTCGGGTTCCGCTACCCGGTGCCGGCGAGCGTCGCCACCCGGCTCGCGCGGTTCCACCTGCTCGACAACACCCGCGGCGAACCGCAACTGTGGAAGCCGGACCACGTGCGCGCCCGGCGCATGTCGCTGGTGGTCACGAGCGCGACCGCGGACGCGGTAGAACTGCGGCTCGAAGGCGAGGTGATCCTGAGGACCGACGCGGACGCGGCGAAGGCCGAGCGCGGGTACGAGGCGCGGCTGTTCGGCGTGCTGCGGTACCGGCCGGCAAAGGGCACGTTCGACCGCTTCGACCTGACCGCGGTGGGCACCCACTGGGGCGAGCACTGGGACACCGCGCCCGCGCGGCCGGGCCGCACGCTGCTGGGGCACTCCTTCGAGCTGGCCGCCGACCGCCCCGGCGACCGCGTCCCCCCGCAAGCGATCCGCGAGAGGGACAAGTACTTCGGGCCGAATTAGCCTGTGAAGCCCGCTGTTCTGCGGGTGCTGCGCCGTGACCGGCCGCTGGATTCCCTCCGTTCCGGGGCACAACCGCTACCGACCGTGTAACAGGGTGGCGGGTTCGGGCGGCGGGTCGTATTCTGGACTGAGCCGTACCCCGCTCGTTCCCGGTTCCTCAACCACCTCATGCCCGTCCCCCAGTGGATGCCGTGGCGTTCCGTCTGGCTGCCGCGAGCGATCGCGGGGGTCGTGCTGCTCGTCGCCGTACCGATGTTCCTGCGGATGCCGCCGTGGTGCGACATCACCCTGTACCAGATGGCCGCGCGGAACATCCTCCACGGCGGCACCCACTACCGCGACCTGTTCGACACCAACCTGCCGGGGTTCGTCTGGGCGATCACCGCGCTGTACGCGGTGTTCGGCCCCAGCGCGCTGGCGCTCCGCGCCGTCGACCTGCTGATCGTGGCCGGGGTGGTGGCACTCCTGGATCGCATGGCGAAGTGGGGCGGGGCCGGCCCCGCGGCCCGGTGGTGGACGATCGCCGGCGCGGTCGTGTTCTACCCGTTCACGGTCGAGATGGCGCACGCCCAGCGCGACACCTGGATGGCGCTGCCGGCGCTCGCGGCCCGCGCACTCCGCCTGCGCCGGGGCTGGTGCGAGCGACGCCACGGCCGCGGCTACCGAGGCGTTCAAGCGCGGTATGCGCCGCGTGTTCAAGTGCAGCGCACACGAGGTCGACCCGACGAAGGCGTGGGGCTGTCCCGACTGCCTCGCCGAGTTGCGGCGCGCC
>SXHE01000063.1 GCA_005773755.1 Planctomycetia bacterium | reverse complement strand
GAGTCGCCCGCGGTGATGTGGCTACCCCTGGCGATCCTCGCCGTCTTCAGCGTCGGCGTGGCGTGGGGTTGGCCGGTGTGGGAAGCGCACGCCAGCCAGTTGGGGCACGTCCTCGAAAAGGCGGAGCCGGCGAGTGTGGGCGTGACGTACTTCGCCGAGCGCCTCAAGGAGAAGGACGTTCACCACACCGCCGGGCTGATCGCGCTGGTCGCGGCGGTCGCGGGCGCGGGGTTGGCGTTCTGGTACTTCTATCGGAAGCAACCGAGTACCGAAGCGCTCTACGCCCGCGGCCCGGCGTGGCACACGTTCCTGCTCCGGAAGTGGTACTTTGATGAGGCTTACGACGCGGCGCTGGTGAAGCCGACGGTGCAACTCGCGCACGCCGCTGCCGCCGCCGACAAGCGCCCCACCGACGGCGCGCCGAACACCAAGCGCATCGACTGGTTCACCCTCGACGGCATCCTGAACGCGCTGGGCCAGTGCGCCGCCGCGCTCGGCGGGTTCCTGCGCGGCGCTCAGACCGGGCGCGTCCGTGGCTACGTCGCGGCGCTGGCCTTGACTGCCGCTCTGATGTTGGCGATGCTCGCGTTCAAATAAGACAGGCTGCCGGCCTGTCCCCAATTCATAAAGGCTAAGGAATGCCCGAGTCGGACCTCACCTGGCTGTCGCTCCTCGTGTTCCTGCCCGCGCTCTTCGCGGTCGGGTTGCTCGCGTTCCCGGCGAAGTGGGCCGAGGCGATGCGGTGGTGGGCGCTGTTCGGCACCGCCGGCACGCTTGCCCTCTCACTGTGCGTCGTGGTCGGCTACTACACCCTTCTCGACAGCCACCTCGACGCCAACGGCAAACCCGGCTACTCGGTTCACACGCGCCTCGACGCCCGCGCGGACAAAGCCGCGAGCGACGCCGCGCAGCCCATCCCCAAGGCGCTCCAGTCGCGCGACTGGGTCGCGCGCCGCCCGTGGATCGGGCCGTTCGGCATCCAGTACGCGCTCGGTGCAGACGGCATCAGCCTGCCGCTCGTCGTACTCACCGCGTTCGTCATGCTCCTCGCGGTGGTCGCCAGTTGGAAGATCACCGAGTCCGTGCGCGGCTACCTCGCGCTGCTCCTGTTGCTCGAAACCGGCGTGATCGGCGCGTTCCTCGCGCTCGACTTCTTCCTCTTCTACATCTCCTACGAGCTGATGCTGCTCCCCATGTACGTCCTCATCGGGCTGTGGGGCGGGCAGCGGCGGAAGTACGCGGCCCTCAAGTTCGTCATCTACACGCTGCTCGGCGGCGTGTGCCTGCTGGTCGCGATGATCGCCCTCTACTCGGTCAACGTCCGCGACTTCGTGGACCAGGCCGAGGTGAAGCAGAAGGCGCTCGACTTCCGCAAAGCGAACCCGCAGTTCAGCGAGGCGGAAGCACTGGAGAAGGTCGAAGTCCACTCGTTCGATTTCGTTACCCTGTCGAAAGCCGGGCGCGCCGCGGCCCTGATTCTCAGCGGTCAGGAAGACCGGCTGATCGCCAAGACGCGCGTCAGCGAGGAGCCGGCGAAGGGCGACGACCCGAACAAGGTGAAGCTGTTCGCGCCGGGCGTGGACCGGGCCGCGGCCGTCGCGCGCCTGAAGGCGCAGCCGGTGTGCACCAAGCAGTTCCAGTACCTCGTCTTCGCGCTGCTGTTCATCGGCTTCGCGGTCAAGGTGCCCATCGTCCCGCTGCACTCGTGGCTGCCGGACGCGCACGTCGAAGCGCCCACGCCCGTCAGCATGATCCTGGCCGGCGTGCTGCTGAAACTCGGCGGCTACGGGTTGATCCGCGTCGCGTTCCCCATCTGCCCGTGGGCCGCGGCCGAACTCGCGTGGTGGGTCGGCCTCATCGGGGTCGTCGGCATCGTCTACGGCGCGCTCGTGGCGATGGGCCAGACCGACTTCAAGAAGCTTCTCGCGTACTCCAGCGTGAGCCACATGGGGTTCGTGGTGCTGGGCCTCGCCAGTTGGGGCAGCAGTGCGAACTCGCAGTACTGGCAGTGGGGCGTGAACGGGGCCATGTTCCAGATGGTCGCCCACGGCGTAACCGCCAGCGCCCTGTTCTTCATCGTCGGCGTCGTGTACGACCGCGCCCACCACCGCGACCTGAACCGGTTCGGCGGCCTCAAGGAGCCGATGCCGCTGTACGCGGGGATGAGTGCGATCCTGTTCTTCGCGTCGATGGGCCTGCCGGGGCTGTGCGGATTCGTGGGCGAGTTCTGCGTGTTCATCGCCGCCTGGAACTTCGCCCCGGAACTGGCGGTCCCCGCCGTGCTCAGCGTGATCCTGACCGCGGCCTACCTGCTGTGGACGTGGCAGCGCGTGTACCTGGGCACGAACCCGGCCACGAAGGACTTCCCCGAACTGACCCCGCGCGAGGCCGTCTGCCTGCTCCCCTTCGTGGTGCTGGCAATCGCCCTGGGCGTGCTGCCCGGCCTGCTCCTGTTCAACTGGATCGACCCCAGCGTCAGCGGCTGGATCGAGAACCTGGCCCCGCTGAAACCTTAACCGGCGACCGGCCGTCGCGGGTGTAGAAACGAAAAACGCCCGCCAAAGGGCGGGCGCGTGGGGGTGGGGCAGGGCTTACGCACTATGAACCGCTGACGGCATAGGGGTTTGCGGCTACACCGAGGGTATCAGGAGGATACCCGATGTCCCTGTCGCTGACCACCGTGTTCGCGGACTTGCCGGACCCGCGAATCGAGACGGCCAACAAG
>SXHE01000667.1 GCA_005773755.1 Planctomycetia bacterium | reverse complement strand
GTTTGAAGAACGGGTATGCGAATGGGTTGCCGAAGATTTCGCGAAGCAAGTGTGCTTGGTGCGCGAACTGTTCGTCACCGTTCGACCCGACAACGCCGACTTGGTAAGCGGCTGTAATCGCTTCGACGACGCGCAAGCCGTGACCGAACGTGAGGAAATGCGGTTCTATTGTGACCTGAACGGCTTCGGCGAGGCGGTTCAGGGTTTCACACATTTCCCACAACGCTTCGTCCAGTTCCGCACGAATTTGCTGTTCCTGTGACCACGGAGCAGCTTGAAAATCCTCTGCGATAGCCGCACCGAACTGAACGATATCTTCAAGTTGCGGGTAGTAGAAGTCGTTCGCCAGCACGCGGGCAATGGCTTCGATAGCGAAGACGCGCCACTTCCTAACGCCAGATTGGTTGGCGAGAGTAGCAATCATCAACCGTGGGTCTTCGCTCACCATCCATTCGGCTTCGGTCATGTGATGTCCTTGCCGCGGATCTGTGCTTGCAGCATGTGCCGCAGGCGGCCTTCGACCTTCTCGTGCGCCTTCACGATCTCCGTCTCGCCGAGCGTGCGGTCGGGGGCCTGGTACGTCAGCGCGAAGGCGAGGCTCTTCGTGCCGTCCGGCAGGCCGGTGCCGCGGTACACGTCGAAGAGGGCCGCGTCGGTCAGCAGGTCGCCGCCCGCGGCGCGAATCTCCGCCAGCACTTGCTCCGCAGTGGTCGATTCGGGAATCACGATGGCGATGTCGCGCTTGGCCGGCGGGAACGTGCTGAACGGCCGGTAGCCGTACCGCGCCGGCACCGCCGCGAGCATCGCTTCCAGGTCGAGTTCCGCGGCCATCACCGCGCGATCCGCGAGGCCGAAGCTCGCGGCCACCTTCGGGTGCAGTTCGCCGAACGCGCCGACGCCGGTGCCGTTCACGCGCAGCTCGGCCGCGCGCATCGGGTGCAGCCACGCTACGCTCTGCGTTGCCGCGAAGGACACCTTCGGCAAGTGCAGGTCGGCCGCGAGCGATTCGACCACGCCCTTGAGGTCGTAGAAGTCGTACTGTGCCGGCGCGACGCCCTGCGGGTCGTCCCACGCGGCCGGCGCGCGCCGCCCACACAGCACCACGGCGAGCCGCCGCGGTTCGTCCGGCAACTTCTCTTTGCCCGGCAGGTACACGAAGCCGAGTTCGTACAGCGCCACGCTGTCGGCGCTTTCGAGGTTGTGCTTCGCCACCTGAAGCACGCCGGGCAGCAGCGTGCGGCGCATGACGCCGCGCTCGGGCGACAGCGGATTCAGGAGGGTAACGTGCGAAGCCGCGAGCGGCTTCGTGGGGTCGAGCCGCCCCTCCACTTCCGCGCTCGTCAGCGAATAGGTGATCGTGTCCTGCAAGCCCTGATCGGCGAGCAGGTCGCGGGTGCGGTCTTCGAGTTCGATGGCGCGGTTGCCCGTCGGCTCCGGTAGTTCCAGCGGAAGCAGTCGCTCCTTGAGCTGGTCGTAGCCGTAGACGCGCGCGAGTTCTTCGATCAGGTCGGCGGCCCCGGCCTGAATGTCGAGCCGCGTTTGCGGCGTCGTCACGGTCCACGCGTCGTCGCCGTCGCGCTCCACCCCGAACTGGAGCGCGGTCAGCACGCGCTCGACCTCTTCGCCGGGAATGTCGAAGCCGAGCAACCGGCGGATTTCGACCGCGTCCAGGTCGATCACCTGCGGCGGCAGCGGCGCGGGGTACGCATCGACGATACCCGCGAGCACCTCGCCGCCGGCGTGGTCGTGAAACAGTTGCGCCGCGCGCGCCGCGGCCGGCTTCGCCTGTTCGGGGTGAACGCCGCGCGCGAACCGCGTGCTCGCCTCGCTGAACAGGTTGAACTGCCGCGCGGTCTTGCGCACGCTCACGAAATCGAAGCACGCGCTTTCGAGCAGGATGCTCTTGGTGCTCGCGCTCACCTCGGTTTCCGCGCCGCCCATCACGCCCGCGAGCGCGATCGGTCCCGCGCTGTCCGCGATGACGAGGTTGTCCGGGGAAAGCTCGCGGTCCTGGCCGTCGAGCGTCTTCAGCTTCTCGCCGGCCTTCGCGGGCCGCACGGTGATCGTCGGGGCCGCGCCGCCGGCGCGCGCCACCAGCACGTCGTAGTCGAAGGCGTGCAGCGGTTGGCCGTGTTCGAGCATCACATAGTTGGTGACGTCCACGATGTTGTTGATGGGCCGCATCCCGGCGTAGTGCAATCGCGAGCGCATCCACCGCGGCGCGGGGCCGGCCGTCACGTTGCGAATGATCGTCGCGGTGTAGCGCGAACAGAGCTTCGCGTCCGCGATCTCCACCTTCAACTTGCCGTCGACCTTCTCCGCGGAAGTCGCGAGCTTCGTCTCAGGAACATGAGCCTTGACGCCCGTAAGGGCAGCGACCTCGCGCGCGATGCCGATCATGGAGAGGCACCGGGCCATGTTCGGCAGGATGTCGAGTTCGACGACGATCTCGCCGAGCACGTCCTGAAGCGGCGTGCCGGGTGCGGGGTCGCCGTCGTCCAGAAGGATGATGCCCTCGCTCTCGTCCGCGATGCCGAGTTCGTAGTCGGACATGCACATCGCGTCGTTATCGATGCCGCGCAGCGCGCGCGGTTCGAGTGTCATCGTGGTCTTCTTGCCGTCCTTGCCCTGGAAGAAGTACCGCGACCCGCGCAAGCCGAGCACGATCTTCATCCCGCTCTGGCCGGGCGCGATGTTCTGCGCCCCGGTAATCACCGTCTTCTCGCTGCCGCCGAGGTCGAGGCGCACGAGCCGCAGCGTGTCCGCGTTCGGGTGCTTCGTGATCTCCAGCACCTTCGCGACGATGAGCTTGTCGCGTTCCCATACGATGCCAGCGTCTTCGGGCTTCACGCGCAGCGCGGCGGGCACGGGCAGGCCGAACACCTTCACACCGCTCGACTCCAGCCCGGCGATGGTGAGCCGCTCGACCAGCGCCGCGGGATCGGCCGGAAGCGGGACGTAATCTTTGAGCCAGGAGAGCGGAACGAGCATGACGGAACCTGTTGCGTGAGTGTTCTTAACTCCGACATGGTAGGGGAGGCGCGCTGGGGCGGCATTGGTTCGCCCCGTATCCTAACCGCATGACACCATTCGCAACCGAACTGGCCGCGGCGCGGACCGCACAGGAATCGTGGGCGCGCGTGAGCGTGCGCGACCGCCTGCGCTCCGTCCGCAACTTGCGTGCTCTGCTCGTCTCGCGCGCCGACGACATCTGCGCCGCGGAACTGGCGGACGTGAACCGCAGCACGACGGACGTTGTGAGTACGGACCTGTTGCCCACCGCCGCGGCGCTCAAGTTCCTGGAGAAGCGGGCCGCGAAGTTGCTCGCCCCGAAGCGCATCTCGTGGTGGGACCAACCGACGTGGCTGATGGGCAACCGCGACGCGATCCACCACCGGCCGTGGGGCGCGGTCGGCGTCATCGGCACGTGGAACTACCCCGTCTACCTGAACGTGGTGCAGATCGCGCAGGCGCTGGTCGCCGGCAACGCGGTGCTGTGGAAGCCGAGCGAACTGGTGCCGCGCACGAGCGACATCACGCGCGAGCTGTTCCGCGCCGCGGGCTTCCCGACCGAACTGCTTCAGATGCTCCCCGCGACCCGCGAGGCCGGGCCAAGATTGGCGGAAACGGACGTCGATCACGTTGTCTTCACCGGCTCGGACGCGGTCGGCCGCAAGCTGGCGTCGCGCCTGGGCGAGCGGCTGATCCCATCGACGCTCGAACTCTCCGGTTGCGACGCGATGTTCGTTCTGCCCGACGCCGACCTGCGGATGGCGGCGCGGGCCGCGTGGTTCGGGCTGACGCTGAACCGCGGGCAGACGTGCATCGCGGTGCGCCGCATCTTCGTGCCGCGCGACAAGCTGGACGCCTTCACCGCGGCGCTCGCCCCGCTAGTGCGCAGCGTGCCGCTGCCACTAGTGATGGAGGCACAGAAAGCGCAGGCGATGAGGCTGCTCGAGGACGCAACAAGCAGGGGCGCAACGATCCTGAGCAACCCCTCCCCCCAGCCCCCTCCCCTGAGCGGGAAGGGGGAGAAAGAAGACAGCGTTCTGACTCCCCCTCCCCGCTCAGGGGAGGGGGCTGGGGGGAGGGGTTCTTCGCCTTCCCTCGCCCCCACCTTCCTTGTCAACGTCCCCGCCGATGCCGCGCTGTGCCGCGAGGCGTGCTTCTCGCCGGTCGCGGGGATCATCCCCTACGACACGATTGACAACGCGGTGTCACTGGCGAAGCAGTCGCCGTTCGGCCTGTCGGCGTCCGTGTTCACCGCGGACCCGGACAAGGCGCAAGAACTGGCGGCGCTGATCCCGTCAGGCAGCGTAGTCGTGAACGACGTGATGGCCCCGACCGCGCACCCGGCCGCGCCGTTCGGCGGACGCGGCGCGAGCGGCTGGGGCGTGACGCAAGGCGCGGACGGCCTGCTGGCGATGACCGTGCCGCAGGTGGTCACGGTCCACAAGGGGACGTTCCGCCCGCACTTCGACGAGGCCGCGAACCCCGACCCGGCAACGAGCGAGATCATCCGTGGGCTGCTAACCTGGACCCACGCCCGCGGGCTGAGGGCGAAGCTCGGCGGGCTCTGGCAGCTGATGCGCGGAGCGAGAAGAAAGAAGTGAGACAGATGAAGACTGGCCCGCTGATCGCGCAGAGAAGACGCAGATGAAATCCGATCAAGACAGAGTTCAGTTCCACACCCTGAATTCTGTCTGAT
>SXHE01000666.1 GCA_005773755.1 Planctomycetia bacterium | reverse complement strand
GGCGCGCCGGCCACCCTCTCCCGCAAGGGGAGAGGGCGAAGACACTGGGCGACCGCGATGCTGATTTGTGACGTTCAGCGCCCCCTCACCCGGCTCGCAAAGCCCCGCCGACCTCTCTCCCATCAGCGCATGGGGGAGAGGTGAAGACTACGCCGGATTCCGGTTCGCTCTGTTAGCTCCGCGGCGTAAGCTGGTATTACTCTCCCGCCGGCTCGCACTCCTTCCGCCCGCTCCGAGGCCGCTTCATGCGTTGGTGTCTCGCGCTGTGCGCCGCGTTCAGCGCCGTTCCCGCTTTCGCGGCCGACCCGGTCGCCAAGCCGACCGCCGCGCAGATCGAGTTCTTCGAGACGAAGGTGCGGCCGGTGCTGGCCGAGCACTGCTATTCGTGCCACGGCGCGAAGAAGCAGAGCGCCGGCATCCGCCTCGACACCGCGGCCGGCCTCCGCGCGGGCGCGGACAACGGCCCTGTCGTGGTGTCCGGAGCGCCGGACAAGAGCCGCCTCATCGCCTCGATCAACCGCAAGGGCGACTACCCGATGCCGCCGAAGGCGGTGCTCCCGGCCGACGCGGTCGCGGTGCTGACCGAGTGGGTGAAGACCGGGGCCGCCGTGCCCGACGACATCGTGAAAGGACCGACGACCGACCCGCGCAAGCACTGGGCCTTCCAGCCGGTGAAAGAGCCGCCCGTGCCGAAGGGCAGCGCGAACGCCATCGATGCGTTCGTGCTGGCGAAGCTCGATAAGGGGATGTCCCTCGCGCCGCGGGCCGACAAGCGGACCCTGATCCGCCGCGCGTACTTCGATCTGACCGGCTTGCCGCCGAGTGCGGACGAGGTCGAAGCGTTCGCGAAGGACGACTCGCCCGCGGCCTGGGAAAAACTGATCGACACGTTGCTCGCGTCGCCGCAGTACGGCGAGCGCTGGGGCCGCTACTGGCTGGACATCGCCCGCTACGCCGACACGAAGGGCTACGTGTTCCAGGAGGAGCGGTTCTTCGCGTTCTCGTACACCTACCGCGACTACGTCATCCGGGCGTTCAACGAGGACAAGCCTTACGACCGGTTCGTCACGGAACAGATTGCCGCCGACCTGCTGCCGCTGGGCGAGGACAAGCGCCCGCTGGCGGCGATGGGGTTCCTCACCCTCGGTCGCCGGTTCCTGAGCAACCAGCAAGACATCATTGACGACCGCATCGACGTGGTAACGCGCGGGTTCATGGGCCTGACCGTGACCTGCGCCCGGTGCCACGACCACAAGTACGACCCGATCCCGACGAAGGACTACTACTCGCTGTACGGAGTGTTCGCCAGCACCAACGAGCCGAAGGAACTGCCGCTCATCGGTGCGGCACAGCGGACGCCGGAGGTGATCGCGTTCGAGGCCGAAGTCGAGAAACGTGAGAGCGAGTACCGGGCCGAGATCGCCAAGCGGCACGCGGCCACCCTCAAGAAGTTGCGCGACCCGTTTGGGATCGGCGAGTACCTGCGTGTCGTCCTCGACCTGCGCGGCAAACCGAACGACGAGATCAACAACACACTACGGCAGCGCGACCTGACGCGGCACGTCTACGACCGCTGGCGCACATTCCTCGAAGCCGAGTGGAAGGCCAAGTCGCCGGTTTACGCGCCGCTGCTCGTACTGGCTGCGATCCCGGCGAAGGACTTCGAGGCGAAGTTCGCGGACGCCCTGAAGGACGCAAACCCGCTCGTCGCGAAGGCGGTCCGCGACGCGAAGCCCAAGACGCTGAGGGCCGCGGTGGAGGCGCTTGCGGAGGCCGTCGGTGCGAACCCGCCGCCCGGCACGCTGTCGAAGGAGCAGGCGGCGCTATTCGCCTGGCGCGGCACCGGCGGGCCGCTCGACATCCCGCTCGCGGACTTCGACAAGCTCCAGAACCGTGCCGACCGCGACGCACTCGCCGCGATCCGAAAGAAGATCGACACGTTTAAGGCTACGAACCCGCACGCGCCGCCGCGGGCGCACGTCCTGAACGACAACCCGCAGCCGATGCAGCCGGTCGTGTTCACCCGCGGGAACCCGAACAACCGCGGGCCGCAGGTGCCGCGCCAAGCCCCGGAGATCGTGACGCCTAACCGCAAACCGTTCGCGCAGGGCAGCGGCCGGCTCGAACTCGCGCGGTCGATCACCAGCCCGGAAAACCCGCTCACCGCGCGCGTGATGGTGAACCGCGTGTGGCTCGGTCACTTCGGCCACGGTCTCGTGCGCACGCCCTCCGACTTCGGCATCCGCAGCGACGCACCCACGCACCCGGAACTGCTCGACTGGCTCGCCACGCAGTTCGTCAAGGACGGCTGGAGCGTCAAGCGCCTACACAAGCTCATCATGCTGTCGGCCGCGTACCAGCAATCGAGCGCGGTGAGCGCGGAGGCGTTCAAGCTCGACCCGGAGAACCGGCTGCTGTCCCACCAGAACCGCCGCCGGCTCGACTTCGAGGCGCTCCGCGACTCGCTCCTCGCGGCATCCGGCAAACTCGACCCGGCCGCGGGCGGCAAGCCGGTCGATCTGTTCAAGGCACCGTTCCCGGCGCGCCGCACCGTCTACGGCTTGATCGACCGCACCAACCTGCCGGGAACGTTCCGCGCGTTCGACGTCGCCAGCCCGGACACGCACAGCCCGCAGCGGTTCCAGACCACCGTGCCCACGCAAGCGCTGTTCCTGCTGAACAGCCCGTTCGTGCAGGAGCAAGCGCGGGCGCTGGCCACTCGCGTCGCGGACATGAAGAGCACCGATGCCAAACTGAAGGCGCTATACCGCCTCGCACTCGGCCGCGATCCCTCGAAAGACGAACTCGCGCTGACGAGCGAGTTCGTGGCCGACGACGACGGCAGGGCCACGTTCGGCCGCTGGCCGCAACTGGCGCAGGTGTTGTTGCTGAGCAACGAGTTCGCGTTCATTGATTAGGCGTCGAACCGCCGGCGTAAGCCGGCTGGGTCATCCGATCACAACCACCCAGCCGGCTTACGCCGGCGGTTCGACAATTGGCTGAAGAGGGTCTTCAATGCTTCCTTTCGCAATGTCCCGGCGTGAGATGCTGACCCGTGCGGGCGTGGGCATGGGCTTGCTCGGCCTGACGCAGCTCATGGGTGACGCCGGGTTGCTCGCGGCCGACGGCCTGAACCCGCTCGCGCCGAAGAAGCCGCACTTCCCGGCGAAGGCCAAGCGCGTCATCCACATTTTCGCCAACGGCGGGCCGAGTCACGTCGACACGTTCGACCCCAAGCCGGCTCTGGACAAGTACGCGGGCAAG
>SXHE01000062.1 GCA_005773755.1 Planctomycetia bacterium | reverse complement strand
TCACACCTTCACCCGCTGCTCAGCTCGTCGCTGCTGTGGGCCGCGCTGGGGTTATTGGTCGGCCTCGGGGCGTCGTACTGGGCGCGGCCCCGCACCGCGCCCGCGGACCCGGACACGGATCCGGAAGAGGAACCGCCCGAGCGCCGCGTCGAGTGGCTGGTGCGCGAACCGAAGCGCCCGTGGCGCGATCCGGCGCTGATGCGCGTGCTGCCGGTGCCGCTGGTCTCGTTCACCGCGCTCCTCGGCGCGGCGCTGGTGGAATCGTCAGACCTGCGGTTCACGCTGGTCGCGGTCGGCGCGCTGGGCCTGTCGGTCGCGCTGGTGCTGTACAAGCAGGAGTGCCGCCTCCAACAACTCGAACGGCGACTGTGCCGCCCGCGTGATTCCTGACCGCGGGTGTGATACAGTGATGCGGCCTCTCCGCCCGATCTCGGAGATTCTTCATGCCGCGAGAGCCGATCCCGACGTGGTGTTTCGCGCTGGTCGTCGTCCGCAAGGGCGACCGGTTCCTGCTCGTGCAGGAGAGCAAATACGGCGAGCCGTGGTACCTGCCGGCGGGCCGCGTCGAAGCCGGCGAGTCGTTCGCCGATGCCGCCGTGCGCGAGACGCTCGAAGAAGCCGGCATCCCCGTGCGCGTCACCGGTGTGATTCGCGTCGAGTTCTCGCCCAGCCCCGCCGGGGCGCGGATGCGGGTCATCTTCCTGGCCGAACCCACCGACGACACCCCGCCCAAGACCGAACCGGACGACGAATCGCTCGGGGCCGCGTGGGTCGCGCTGGACGAACTCCCGAACTACACGGTGCGCGGCGCCGAGGGCGCGGCCCTGTTCGCGTTCGTCGCCGCCGGCGGCCCGGCGTACCCCGTGGAACTGCTCCAGCCCGAGGGCCGGCCCTACGTCGCGGGGTGACGCCGCGCGCCCGCGCCGCTTGCCAGTTCGCGCGCGCCGGGTAGCTTGAACTCTCTCCCCATTCTCTCCCTCGATACGGGTGCTGACCGTGACCCCCCTCCTTCGCGTGTCCGTTGTCGCCGCGCTCGCCGCGGTGCTCGCGTTCGTCCCCGCGTGCGGCAAGAAGAACGACAGCGGCAAGATCAAGATCGGCATCGTGACCAACTGCACCGCCGACTTCTGGAGCATCTGCGAAGCGGGTGCGAAGAAGGCCGCCGACAAACACAACGTCGATCTCCAGTTCCGCCAGCCGGAGAAGGCGTTCGACGCCAGCGTGCAGACGCCCATCGTCGAGGCGTGGGTGAAGCAGGGGCTGGACGGGATCGCGGTCAGCGTCATCGACCCCGAGGGCCAGCGCGAAGACCTGACCCGGTTCGCCAAGAAGGTGCCGCTGATCGCGGTGGACAACAACGCCCCCGGCACCGGCTGCAAGTGCTACATCGGCATCGACAACTACGAGGCCGGCAAAGCGGTGGGCCGCATCGTGAAGAGCAAGAACGTGCTGCCCAACGGCGGCACGGTCGCCGTGTTCATCGGCAGTACGAAGTCGGCCAACGGCAAGGCCCGCGTGCAGGGCGTGCTGGACGAACTGGCCGGCGAGAAGGACGCGCAAGGGGTGGTGGGGAAGCACCCGACCCGCGGCGACATCAGCGGGCGCACGTTCGGCAAGTACTTCGTGGTCGATGCGTCGGACAAGGTGGGCGGGGCCGAGGGCGCGGCCCGCGAGGACGGCGAGCCGTCGAAGGCGCAGGCCACCGCCGCCGCGGTGCTGACCCGCGTGAAGGGGCTGCCGGACCTGTGCATGGTCGGCCTGTACGCCTACAACCCGCCGGCGATCCTGGCCGAGGCCAAGTCGAAGGGCATGGCCGCGCAGCTCAAGATCGTCGGGTTCGACGAGGACTTCGCCACGCTCGCGGCCATCGCCGCCGGCGAGATCGAGGCCACCGTGGTACAAGACCCGTTCAAGTACGGCGAGGAGTCGGTCACGGCACTGGCGACCAAGAACTACAACGTGCCCATCATCCCGTACCGCGTCGTGAACAAGACCGGCGACAAGATCGACGGCATCACCGTGGAAGTGCTGCCGGTCAAGGCGTTCGAGGACAAGCTCCGAGCCGACATCGCCTCGGTGAAGAAGTAATACGCATCCCAGGAAAGAGCGGCCTTTGCGAGCCGCGACCGCGAGGGAGCGGGGAACGCTAACCGCTCCCTCGCGGTCGCGGCTCGCCAGAATGCGACACCCTCAGTGGCTCCGGCCTCACAGAGGCCGGCTACAGAAGAGATGAAGAACCGCGCCGCCCGCGTCACCCGGCGGGCTTCGCGGCGTCGGCCGTTTGCATCTGGTTGGCGAAACACGCGGGGCACATGCTGTGTGTGATCGACGCCTGGGTGTGGGTGCAGATGTACTCTTCCACCGACTGCCAGAACCCGCCGTCGTCGCGCACCTTGCGGCACCACGCGCAAATCGGGATCATGCCGCGCAGCGTGCTCACCTCGGCCAGCGCCTTTTGGAGCTGATCGATCAGCGACTCCTTCGTCAGCTCCGCTTCCTTGCGGTCGGTCACGTCCTGTGACACGCCGACGATCCGCACCACGGTCCCGGTCTCGTCGCGCAGGGCGAACGCCCGCGACCGCACCCACCGCACCGTGCCGTCGGGGCGCACCACCCGGTACTCCTCGTGGTAGGTGCCCTCGATCTGCTTGGGCAGCGCGGCCCTCACGCGGGCGCGGTCGTCCGGGTGGACGCCCTCCAGGAACGACATGATGTCGGCGTACGCGCTGGCACAGGTGCGCCCCCAGATGCGCTCGTAGGCCGGGCTGAGGTACAGGGTCGCGGAGCGGTCGGGCGCGAGCACCCAGAACGCCTCCTCCATCGTCTCCGTCACCTGTCGGTACCGCTCCTCGCTCTCGCGCAGCGCGTCTTGCGCGGCGCGCCGCTCGGCCAGCGACGCACCCAGAGTCAGGGCACCGGCCCCGAGCGTGCTGACGAAGAACTGCACCATCAGCAGCCGGACCGTGACCGGGACGCCCGGTTCGGCGAACGGCCCGCGCCCGCGGCCCGTGTACCAGATGGAGATGAGAGCGACGCCCAGCAGCGCGGCCGTGGCCCCCCGCAGCCCGAACCGCAGCGCGACCCATACGAACAGCGGAAACAGTGGGAACGGGTACGAAAGCAGGTAGTGTTCGGTGCGCGCGGCCCCGTCGAAGATCAGCACCGCGAGCACCACCAACAGCGCGCCCAACACGCCCCCTTCCAGCACCCGCCCCACCGACAGCCCCTTCAGTTCGGTCCGTCGAGCGCCCGCCCACACGAGCAGCAGCGGGGTGACGATCATCACCCCCATCGCGTCCGAGAGCCAGAACGAGGCGAACACGCCCCAGTAGTCCGGCGCGCCCAGGCCGAGCACCACGACCGCGGCCCCGGCGAACGCGGTCACGAACGTCGTCGCGAGCGCGACCGCGAACAGCAGGAACACCTCGTTCGTGCTCTGGAGGCGAATCGGCGCGCGCCACAGCCGGTACAGGAGCCAGCACGCCAGACCCGGTTCGGCGATGTTGACGAGGGTGAACCCCAGGCTGACCGCGAACGAGTTCCCGCCCACCAGGTTGGCGATCAGGCACGTGAGCGCGGCCGTGAACACGGCCAGCCGCCGGTCGCGCCGGTCGCCGAGCAACAACAGGCCGAGGAGCAACCCGTTCGGGGGCCAGAAGACCGCGTGCTTCTGCGGCTCGGACCGGAACATGAGGCCGAGTGTGGCGGCAAAGCAGTACGCGCCCGCGATGAGCGCGGCGCGGACGACCAACTCGGACCAACCACGGGGCGAGGCGGAAGGAGAAGTGTCCACTGAGGGCGGGGGCATGCGAGGCGCTTTCTGGCGGTTGGTGCGGGCCGGAGGGGGCGAGCTTACACCGTGCTGAAACGTCGTGAGCGCTCCGCTCGCGACAGCCAAACGATCCCGGTATGTGGATAATCTTATCCTCTTCCCGGTACAACTTGCAACGCGTTACTCGCTGGAGTTCACCCAGTGTGGTTTGTCACTTTGGGGTGTGGGTGGAGGAGTTTGCGGAGCATGGTGGCGATCCAGTCGAACAGGTAGGTGACGGCCTTCTTCAGCCGCCACGGGTGATTCATCAACGCCTCACGCAGTGGG
>SXHE01000665.1 GCA_005773755.1 Planctomycetia bacterium | reverse complement strand
CGACTACACCGGGGCCGAGATCGACGCGGCCGTGACGATGGGCTGTGGCGACGCCTGCCCGCTGGTGCGCGCGAAGGCCCGCTACGACTGGCAGATTCCCGACCCGCGCGAGATGCCGCCGGAGGAGTTCCGCAAGGTCCGCGACCTTATCGGCGGCAAGGTGCGGGAGCTCCTGGGGGAATTGGGCGCGGTGTAGGTCGCGGTCGAGCGAGGCTTTGCGAGCGAGGCCCGACTGCCAGCAAGCAAAGCGGTTCTGCCCTGGCTCTTGGCCTTCGGCAGATACGTACAACTTGCTGGCCGTCGGGCCTCGATCGCAAAGCCTCGCTCGACCGCGACCTACTTGGCAACGGTCACAGTGATCGGCATCGCGGGGAACGTAGGCGTCACGCGCAGCACCTGGTTGTTGCCGCCCTTCGGCGGCGGGCCACCGGTTTGCCCGCGCAGGATCAGCGTGTGCGTGCCGGGCGGCAGGTTGTTCGGCACGTCGAGACTCAACTTGATTTCGGTCGTGCCCGCCGCGGCCGTTCCGACCGGCGGCACGGGCTGGTTGCCCTGCGGGCGCGGACCGAAGCTCGGGTTCGCGCTGTAGATTGCGATGGGGTCCTTGAAGGTGTCCTTGCGGGTCACCTTCAGCGTCACGTCCAGCTTCGCGCCGGGCTTCACGGTCAGCGCGGTCGCGGTCGGCGCGAGCGTGAACGGTGCCTCACCGCGAATCGCCAGCGCCATGCCGTCGCCGCGGTCCATGCGCGAGATGAGCGGCGTGTTCGGAATCTGGTTGTTCTGCACGCCCACCGCGGACCACGTCAGGCTGAACGGCCGTGCCGCGTGCTTCAGCTTCCCGGCCGTCGCTTCGATCTTCACGAAGCCCTCCCAGTCTTCGGCGCTGGCGTCGGACGTGAGCACCAGCACGCCGCGGGTCTGACCGGCCCCGATGGATTGCGGCGGGCACTTCACGCCCTTTGGCAAGTTGGTCGCGCTCAGGTCGATGGCGTCGTTGAACCCGTCGAAGCGGAAGACGTACACCGCGAACACCGCGGCCCCAGATTTCGCCAGCGTGCCGGCGTCGAGGATGTGCGGCGTCATCGGCATCACGACCAACCGGAAGTCGGGGTTCTCTTTCGCGATCCGCAGAACGTACTGGTCGCGGACGCCGAACTGCACGCCGGCCTCGCGCGTCGACACCATCACCTTGTATGTGCCGTCGGCGGGCACGGTGAACTTGTAGCGCGCGGGGTCGTCGCCCTTCGTGTAGAACTGGTTCGGGCTGAGCGTGTCTGCGCCGTCGTCCTGTTCGGTAATCACCTTCCCCTTGTCGTCCGTGAGGACGAAGAACGCATCGACGGGCGAGCCGATGCGCTCCGCGAACACTTCGAGCGTCCACACGTCGCCCTTCTTCGCGTCGAAGTTGTACCAGTGCCGCTCGCCTTTCTTGAGAACGCGCCCGGCGATGTCGCACGGTGCCGTGACCGATTGAGCCGTGTCCGCGGTGGCGTTCTTCTCGTTGTCGAGGACGACGGGATTGGCAGCCGCCAGGATCGGGTTCGCACCGGAACCGTGTGCGTCGATCATGGCCGCGGTCGGCGCGACGGCGAAGGTCGAAACCGGCTCGCCTTTCGTCGCGGCGACCGGGGGGAACGTCGCGCGCGCCCACGGCTGTGCCGTCACCGTGAGGCGGTAGAAGTGGTCGTAGCCGCCGGTAGTGTAGGCGAACTGCGACAGGCGCACGAGGTAATCGCCGTCGGCGGGAGCTTTGAAGTCGAGCACGGCGTCGCCGCCGCGATAGCCGCGGTTGCTGGCCAGCGGCTTGCCGTCCGGCCCGCTCACCATCAGGTCGGCGTTCATGCGGCTGTCGATGCTCGTCGTGAGGCAGTACACGACGACGTTCTGCCCCTTCTTTGCTGTGAACGTGACGTAGTCCACGTCGGTCGGCGCGCCGATGACGCCGTTCACGGTCGTCTCAAGATCGATCTTCTGCGCCGGTCCCACGTCGTTGTTCGGCTCGGTCTCGTTCACGTCGGTCATGCCGCTGACGACGAACGCGCGCGGGTTGCTCAGGCCGCCCTTGCCGATGACGCGCACGTCGAGCGTGCCCTTCGCGTCCTTCGGTACGTTTACCTTGAACTTGGTGCCGCAGCTGGGCTGGTTCGGCTGAGGTTGCTTCGATGCCGGGATCGTGCCGCTCTGCTCCGCGGTGAAGCCTTTCGCGCTGAACAGCAGTTTCTCGGAGCCGTCGAAGCCGTGGCCGGTGAACGTGACCTCGACCGTGTCGCCGGCTTTCGCGCCGGCCGGGAACACCGTGAGCAACTGCGGGGCACCCTGTTGGGCGCTCGCGTAGCCGGTCAGGAGCAACAGCGCGAAGCTTGCAAGGATGCGACGTGTGAGCATGGCAGCTCTCCGGGAGGCGGGGTACTGAGAAGGTAATCGGGACAGCCCGCGGGAACAAGAAGGAAGCTGCGCGCTTCACATTCACCGTGCGGTCGCGTATGCTTTTGGGCACCCGCCCGCCGCCCGCTCGGAGCACCCCGCCATGACCCGCCTTCGGTTCGCCGCTCTCGCACTCACCCTCGCCGGCATCGTCGGCGTCGCGCTCGTCGGCCGTTCCGCCCCGGACACCACCGGGGCCAGGATGAAGGCCGCCGCAGATACGTTCCTCACGACGCTCACGCCGGAGCAAAAGAAGAAGGCCACGTTCGGCTTCGACGACCCGCACCGCACCAAGTGGTACTTCACCCCGCAGCAGGACAAGGAGAAGAAGTTCACCCGCAAGGGCGCTCGGCTCGAAGAGATGAACGCGGACCAGAAGAAGGCCGCGCTGGAACTGCTCAAGACGGGCCTCTCGGCGAAGGGGTACGAGCAAGCGACGACCATCATCGGCCTCGAAGACCTGCTGCTGGAACTCGAAGGGCCGAAGGGCGCGATGACCCGCAACCGCGGCTGGTACTTCGTCAGCGTGTTCGGCGACCCGTCGAACACCGGCAAGTGGGGCTGGCGGTTCGAGGGGCACCACCTGTCCGTGAACTATACGCTCGACAAGGGCGAGGTCGTGGTCGGCGCGCCGATGCTGTTCGCCAGCAATCCGGCCGAGGTGAAGGACGGGGCCAAGAAGGGCCTGCGCCCGCTGCCGGACATCGAGGACCACGTTCGCGCGCTCATCAAATCGCTGAACGAGGAACAGGACAAGGCCGCGAAGCAGCCGAAGGCGTTCCCCGAAATCAAGGAAGGGCAGGCGAAGGCCGGTGTCGGCGCGCCGGTCGGCATCACCGCGGAGAAGCTCACCGCGGATCAGAAGGCGACGCTCATCAAACTGTTGCAAGCGTACACGGACCGGATGCCGGAAGACCTGTCCGCGGCCGAGATGAAGCGCGTGAAGGCCACGCCCGACGCGAAGCTGTTCTTCGCGTACAGCGGCAGCCCGAAGCCCGGCGCGCCGTACACCTATCGCATCCAGGGGCCGGAGTTCGTGGTCGAGTTCCTGAACGAGCAGAAGGACGCGGCCGGCAACGTGGCGAACCACATCCACAGCGCCTGGCGTCGGCTGCCCACCGACGTCGGCCTGACGGAGTAACGTGCGAAAGCGAGCGGCGCGGCGGCCGCCCGCCGGGTGGGGTGGAGGT
>SXHE01000664.1 GCA_005773755.1 Planctomycetia bacterium | reverse complement strand
GTATCTACCGGCGGGCTTACGCCACGCCGCTCGCTCGGAGTTCACATGCACCCCACTAACGAACGCGCCCTGAATCTGACGCGCCGGCACCTCTTCGGGCGCACGGCGACTGGCATCGGCACGACCGCGCTTGCATCACTGCTCGCGCGCGATTCGCAAGCCACCGACCTCAAGCGCGTCGGCGGTCTCAAAGAGTTGCCGCACTTCGCGCCCAAAGCGAAGCGCGTCATTTACCTGTTCCAGAACGGCGCGCCCACACACGTCGATCTGTTCGACCGCAAGCCGGAACTGACCAAGCAGCGCGGGAAGCAGATTCCCGATAGCGTCGTGAAAGGCGCGCGGTTCAGCACCATGACCGGCGGGCAGACGGTGCGCCCCTGCCTGCCGGAGATCACCAAATTCGCGCAGCACGGCCAGAGCGGGGCGTGGGTGTGCGACTTCCTCCCGCACACCGCGAAGATCGCCGACGACCTGTGCTTCGTGAAGTCGATGTTCACCACACAGGTAAACCACGCGCCGGCCATCTGCTTCTTCCTCACCGGAAGTGAGACGCCGGGCCGACCGAGCATGGGGAGTTGGCTCACCTACGGCCTCGGCAGCGAGACCGAGAACCTGCCCGGCTTCGTCGTGATGACCTCGCGCGACAAGGAAGCGAGTTGCGGGCAAATCTTCTACGACTTCTATTGGGGCAGCGGGTTCCTGCCGACCAAGTTTCAGGGCGTGAAGTTCCGCGGCAGCGGCGACCCGGTGCTGTACATCTCGTCGCCGGACGGCGTCAGCAAGGAGAGCCGCCGCGCCTCGCTCGACGACCTCGCGAAACTGAACGAGATGACGCAAAAGGAGTTCGGCGACCCGGAGGTGGGCACGCGCATCGCGCAGTATGAGATGGCGTACAAGATGCAGACGTCGGTGCCGGAGTTGACCGACTTCAGCAAGGAACCGCAGAAGGTGCTCGACGCCTACGGTCCGGACGTGAAGAAGCAGGGGAGCTTCGCCTACAACTGCCTGATGGCCCGCCGGCTGGTCGAACGCGGCACGCGGTTCGTGCAACTGCTGCACGCCGGCTGGGACCAGCACCGCAACCTGAACACGCAGCTCAAGGTGCAATGCACCGACGTGGACGCGCCCAGCGCGGCGCTGGTCAGCGACCTCAAGCGCCTCGGCCTGCTCGACGACACGCTCGTCATCTGGGGCGGCGAGTTCGGTCGCACGCCGTTCCTTCAGGGGAAGATCGAGGACGTGAAGAGCTGGGGCCGCGACCACCACCCCTACGTGTTCACGGTGTGGATGGCCGGCGGCGGGATCAAGAAGGGGACGACCTACGGCGCGAGCGACGACTTCGGGTTCGCCCCCGCGAAGGACGCGGTCCACGTCCACGACTTCCAGGCCACGATCCTGCACCTGCTCGGCATCGACCACAAGAAACTGACGTTCAAGTTCCAGGGCCGCGACTTCCGCCTCACCGACGTCCACGGTGAGGTGGTGAAGGGCATTCTGGGGTGAGCTCCTTGCGGCTTCGCGGGGCGGTCACCAGAAGAGGGCGTCCCAGTCCTGGGCGTGCTGGCCGGGGACGAGGCCGAAGAAGTCGGAGAAACCGAGCGCGTCTGCATCGCTGTCGATGGTGTCGTTGATGCCCACGTCCTTCGGCGCGAAGGTGGCGTTCGGTGGCGCGAAGAACCGCAGACGGTATGTGCCCGCGGGCACGTTCGGCAGCGTATAGTTGCCGTTCGCGTCGGTGGGCACGGACGCTACCACGTTTCCGCTGGTGTCGAGCAACTGCACGATGACGCCCGCAACGCTGGCCTCACCCGCGTCGCGCACACCGTTCTGGTTGGTGTCGAACGCGGCCCGCCCGCTGATCGTCGCGAACTCCGTTGGCGGAGGGGGTGGCGGAGGCGGTGGTGGCGAGGTCGGGAGCAGCAACCCGGCGTCGAGGTGTTCGACCGCGCCCCACGCGCCGACGTACACGCCCGAAGCGAGCGCGCTCAGCGCGTCGAAATCGCTGTCGATTGTGTCGTCGGTGCCCTGGTTGAGCAGCGTGCCCGATTCCGGCGCGACAACCTTCACGTCGTAGGTGCCGGGCGCGATCCAACTGAACCAGTACCCGCCGGTGTCGTCCGTCGCGGCCGTGCCGAGTACGGTTGAGGTGCCCGCGGCCCGTAGTTCCAGTGTGACCCCGACCCGCGCCGGCTCGCCACTATCTTGCAGGCCGTTGCTGTTAGAATCGACCCACACGCGACCGGAGATCATGCCGGTGTTCGACGTAAACTTGAGGCCGGCGTCGGCGGTCGCGGTGGTGCCCGCGCTCACCGTCCGCGGCTGCGTCGCGCTCGTCGTCAGTTGCCAGTAGATTTCGGGCGCGAACGTGACCGAGTACGAACCCGGCGGCAGTTCGTCGAACCGGTAGCTGCCGTCGGACGCGGTGGTGGTGTAGGCGATCACCGCGTTCAGCGCGTCGCGCAGTTCGACGCCCTGATCGGGTATCCCCTCTTCGCCGCTGTCGAGTACGCCGTCCTCGTCGGCGTCGAAGTACGCGACGCCCGCGATGGAGCCGCCGACGGCTCGCGCGCCCACGTCGCGCACGACCGCGCCCCCGGAGGCCAGGGTGAAGTAATCGGTGAGGCCGGTGAGCGGGTCGGCGTCGCTGTCGGTGGCGTCGGGGCCGATGTCCTTCGGCGACAGCGTCGCGTTGGTCGGCCGCGCGTAGTGCAGGACGTACTGGCCCGGCGCGACGTTGGTGAACGTGTAGTCGCCGTTGGCGTCGGTGCCGGTGCTGCCGGCGTACTCGCCGTCGGTGGTCGCCAACTCGACATGAACGCCGACGTACCCGGTCTCGCCGACCCCTTGCAGCCCGTCGCCGTTGGCGTCGTTGAACGCCCGCCCGCTGACCGTGCCGAGCGGGATCGCCACCAACCCGGCGTCGATGTTCGCCACGTCCGCCCCGGACACGGTGATGGTGTCGGTCAGCCCGGTCGCCACGTCCACATCGCTGTCGATGGCGTCGTTGGTATTGGAGCCGTAGTCCTTCGCGGTGAACGCGGCATCGCGCGGCTTGCTCACCTCGATCTGGTACATCCCGTCGGCCACGTCGAACTGGTATGTGCCGTCCCAGTCGGTTGTAGTGCGGTCGATGACGACATCGTTGGAGTCTTTCAACGTGACGCCAACGTATGCGCGCCCGGTCTCAGTAGTGCCGCGCAGCCCGTTCCCGTCGGTATCGTTAAACAGGGTACCGGAGATGCTACTGAACGGGTTCGCCAGATTGATTTTCGAGCGCTCGCCCCACCACGCGAGTCCGTAGGGGATGGACTTGGTGGTCTCCTTCGACGTGACCCACAGTTCGTAGCCGGTCGCGGAGTACAGGCTGCGCCCGGTGTGGTCCTTCGAGTCCTTCGTCGGTAGCTTGAAGAAGAAGTGCTCGACGCTGCTGTCCTTCGAATTCGACGCCCACACCGCGTCGCTCAACTTCGTCGCGCCCTTCGGCATCAGGTACAGGTTCAAGTCCGGCGGGCGATCATCAAACCCCGCGGGGTTGCCGTCGAACTTCCCACCAGCGGTGAACTTGTACCCTGCTTGGTACGGCCCCTCCGCGACGACAGTTTTGTCCATCGCGTCTTTCGTCGTCATCGTGACGGGCCTGGTCCACGCCAGGGTTGCCGACAGGTACGAACCCGGCGCAAACTGCACAAGGTTATCGTACTTACGAACCAGATAGGGCGTCACACCCTGCTCGTTGTTGACGCTCTTCGTGGGGTTGCCCTCCGCGATCACCATTGTGCTGGTGTCCCACCCGATTGCGCCGCCGGTCCCCGCGGGAACGTTCGGGTTCAGCATTCCGCCCTGTCCACCTTTGAGTTGCACGAGCGCCCGACCAACGTTTAGTGCGCCTGCACCGAACTCTGGGTTGAGCGGCGTTTCTTGGCGTATGCGAACCGTGTCCGCAGCGCCGGGCGTATTGCCGGCGACGTACTCGTCCTTCACGTTGTCGAACTGGTTCCAGTTCCGTCGAATGGTTGTCGCGCCCTGTTTGGTCTCTGCGCCGGCTACGGTACGGAGCATCTCCTGCTTGCCATCAAGGGCGGGAAGTGCGCTTTTGATCTTGTCTGCGGAGTTAAGCAGAACCGCCTTCATCAGGTTGGGGTTCTTGGCCTGTGCCGGGAAGGTGGCAGCGTTCTTCCCGATGTACTCTGCGAGCAGCGCGACGGCTGATGTGACGAATGGGGTTGCGAGACTGGTACCGTCTGTTTTGTCGGCTTCTGCCGCTTGCGCGCCGCTGGCGAGATAGTCAGCGGCCACGACCTTGGTTCCCGGTGCCACGATGTGAACGAGCGACCGTGTACCGTTCAGCGAAGTCGTCGCGTTGCTGACCTGCGAGTAGCTTCCGTTTGCGCCTGGTTGCAGGGCACCGACAGTGAGTACGTTGTAAGCGGAGAGGAAGCCTCGGAACTGCCACTGATCAGGTTCATTCGGCGTGCCGACAACGAACGAGGAGAGATACTTGTTGCTGAAGTAGTCAAGCATGAGCGCGTGTTGTGAACTACCGTCAGCGGGCAATATCTGAGTTGGGAGCATCGACAGGTTGAATGCGACTGGTGTAGGAGCAGGGCTTACGCACTATGAACCGCTGACGGCATAGGGGTTTGCGGCTACACCGAGGGTATCAGGAGGATACCCGATGTCCCTGTCGCTGACCACCGTGTTCGCGGACTTGCCGGACCCGCGAATCGAGACGGCCAACAAG